>NZ_JBNAZM010000055.1:0-30270 GCF_051195215.1 Arhodomonas sp. AD133
ATAGCGTAAGTTGTGCCAAAAATCCAAGCCGCCTACCAGCGGATCAATAACTTATCGCTGTGGCTGTGGAACTTGGGAGATCAAGGTGCGTCTGCCAAAGGACCTTAAGGATTGGCTTTCGGAGCAGGCGGAGAAGAACTACCGCAGTATGTCGTCGGAGGTGGCGCGCCGCCTGGATGAGAGCCGGAGGATGGATTGCGACAAGGAGGCCGCATGACTACCGCCCAAACGAAAAAGGCCCCGAGTGCGGCAACACCCGAGGCCTTCAAACACCCCTCGTCAGAGGAGCTTCACAGCATGAATAAGTCTGCAACAGGTTCCGCTGATTGTCGAGCGGTCGGCAGCGGCCGGGTCGTCCCGTTCTCCTTTGAGAGCACAGAGGTGCGGACGCTGCTGATCGGTGATCAGCCGTGGTTCTTTGCTATGGACGTCTGCGCTTCGCTTGCACTGCGTGACACCAATAAGGCATTGCTGAATCTCGATGAAGACGAGAAGTGCGAACACGAACAGTATTCGGGTTCGGGGCGCAAGCCCATTCTGATCAACGAGTCCGGCCTCTACTCGCTGGTCCTGCGCAGCCGCAAGCCCGAGGCGAAACGCTTCAAGAAGTGGGTTACCAATGAAGTACTGCCCGCGATCCGTAAGACGGGCGCCTACGGTACGCCGGGCCACCAGCCCGAGCCGATGGCCGCCATCTTCGCGGCGATGGCCGGGCACCAGGTCTCGACCTCCCGGTTCATGCTCACCATCGAGGATGGGCAGTTGAAATCCGTCACCGACGTGACCCACAAAGCGCTCGTGGACCAGGAGGCTGTGCACCGGATCAAGCGTGACCTCAACGGGCTGGTCCAACGACTCCGTGTGCTCCAGGGCGAGGAGAACCCGGAAATCCTGAGGGACCCCCTGTTCGGTGACGGGGGCTCGGTGGTTTGGGGGCGGGAGGTGAGCGATGGCTAACACGGTTATCCCCTTCGAGTTCGAACGGGCGAAGGTGCGCGTCGTCCAGGGCGACGACGGCGAGCCGTGGTTTGTTGCTCGGGACGTCGCGCAGACCCTTGGGTACAGCAATGTCCGGGACGCAATCTCCAAGCACTGCAAAGGGGGTCGCGAAACGCGACTCCCTTCCGCCGGCGGTGAGCAGGCGGTGAAGATCATCCCCGAGCGCGACGTCTACCGCTTGATCATGCGCTCGAAGCTCCCGAGCGCGGAGCGCTTCGAGGAATGGGTGGTGGGCGAGGTATTGCCCCAGATCCGCAAGACCGGTGGCTATGGCCAACGCGACCCGGTGGAAGCACTGAACGACCCGGAGACGTTGCGGAAGACATTACTGACGTACACCGAACGGGTCATGGCCCTGGAGCAGACCGTGCAGGAGCAGGCGCCCAAAGTGGAAGCGCACGACCGGATCGCCGCCGCCGAGGGTTCCATGTGCATCACGGATGCCGCGAAGCATCTACAGGTACGCCCCAAAGACCTGTTCGACTACCTCCAGCGCAAGCGCTGGATCTATCGGCGCCAGGGCGGGCGCAGTTGGCTCGGCTACCAGCAACGTGTGCAGCAGGGCCTGCTTGTCCACAAGGTGACGACCGTCGACATGCCGGACGGCGGCGAGCGTGTGAACGAGCAGGTACGCATCACGCCCAAGGGATTGCACCGCCTGTCCCTTGAGCTGTCGCTGATGTGGAAGGCCGCGTAGAGCCCGCAAGGCGCGCAAGCGATTTTCATCCCCTCAATAACCCCGCTCCGGCGGGGTTTTTTAATGCCTGGAGCAAGCAGTGGCTGACCGAAATTTTGCCGTCAACATGGTGATCGGCGCCCGCGACAGGGCGTCCAAGGTCGTGCGCAAGCTCAATGATGGCCTGGGCCGACTGAACAACCGCGTCACCCAAGTGGGCGGTGCGATTGCCGCCTACTTCGGCGCTCAGGCCGTCGCCAACTTCTTCCGGGGTGCCGTCTCCAGTGCCGCCGACTTCGAGCAGCAACTCGACCGCATCGGCGCTGTCACCGGTGCCACCGGAGACGAGATGGACCAGCTCCGTGCCGTCGCCGAGGAGATGGGCTCCACCACCAAGTTCACCGCCACGGAGGCGGCGCAGGGCCTGGAGATTCTCGGACGTGCCGGATTGTCGGCCGCCGAGTCGGTGGAAACGCTTCCCTCGGTGCTCCAGCTCGCGCAGGCGGCGGGACTGGAGCTCAACGAGGCGGCCGGTATTGTCACCGACTCGCTCGGCGCCATGGGGCAGGGCGTCCAGGAAGCCGGGCGGTTTGCGGACGTGCTGGCCCAAGGCGCCAGGTTGGCCAATACAGACGTGCAGTCGCTCGGCCGTGCGCTCTCTTATGCCGGCGTCCAGGCCTCACAGATGGGCATGTCCGCCGAGGAGACGGTGGGCGTGCTGGACGCGCTGGCCAGCGCCGGCATCCGCGGCGAACGTGCCGGCACGGCCTTGCGCAACATTCTCTCCCAGATCCAGGACCCGGCGAGCAAGGCGCGCCAGGAACTGCGCAAGCTCGGCATCGACACCAACGATCTCACCGAGGTGATCGGCGGCCTTGAGCAGGCGGGACCCAAGGCGCAGAAGGCAATTCTGGCCTTCGGCAAGGAGGCCGGGCCGGCCGTGCGCACCCTGCTGGAGCAGGGCCGCGAGGGCATCGCGGAGTACGTGAAGTCGCTCGATGACGCCGAGGGCGCGGCCGAGGGCATGGCCGAGGAGGCCACCGACAACCTTCGCGGCGCACTGGCCGGGTTGTCGTCCGCGTGGGACTCGCTGCGCCGGACACTCGTCGATCCGCTCATGGAGCCGCTGAAGCAGGAAGTGCGCTCGCTGGCGGAGACCTTCCGCAGGGTCACTGAGGACGGGACCATCACCAACCTTGGCCGGACCCTGCGCGAGGTCTTCCAGACGGCGGTTGAGAAGACCAAGGCATTCATCCGCGAGATTGGTGGCGTTCAGGGCGCGGTCGACAAAGTCTCCGGCGCCATGGAAAAGCTGGATGGGGCGCTGGACGGCTCCAGGGAATTCATCGAGTTCCTAGGGCAATTCGGCAAGATCGTCGGCGGAACGTTCAACTGGGTTGCCAAAAGCATTGTCGCGACGGCGCTGGCCGCGCAGACCGGCATCGCCAAGCTGGAAGCGCTGCGGCAGAAAGCGCGGAACAAGCTTGGGCTGGCGAGTGATGAGGCCGTTGCGAAGGCGGAGCGAGCCGCGCAGGACTTCTCTCGCGCCTGGGATATGGCCAGGAAAGAGTCTCTGGAGGCGCTCAAGGACATAGGCGAAGGCTTCGGGCTGGCGGGTGAAAAGGCGAAGGGCTTCGGCGACAAGGTCAACGAAGGCCTGGAACGGGCACGCGCCACCGCCGCGAAGTGGAAGCAGATCGCCGACGACGCCCAATCCCGCTGGGAGAACATGAAGCGCCCGGTCAAGGAGGTGAACCAGGCGTACCTCGACTTCGCCGCCTCGATCCGGGATGCGAAGACCGAAGCGGAGTTACTCTCGACGCAGGAGTCGCTCCGAAAGGCCGCGGAAGCGGGCACGATCAGCCAGCGACAGCTCAACGCGCTGCTCGATCAGTCCCGGGAGCGCCTTAACAACCTGGGCAAGGAAGCCGAGGGCAGCGGCGCCGTCCTCAGAAAGGTGATGGACGAGCTAGGCGCCGACGTCGAGCGCTTCAAATCCGGCATGACGACGGCCGGCAAGGAAGCGGTCGAGAACTTCCGAGCCGTGGCCAAACAAGGCGACGCCACCAGTGCCCAACTTTCCGCCGCCTTCGTCGGCGCGCTGGACAAGATCCGGACCCACAGCGCCGCGAAGGCGATGCAGGAGGAGCTGGCGGAGCTCCGCGAGTCAGGCGCCGTCACGCAAGCGCACTTCGAGCGCATCAGCCAGCGCCTGGACGAGAAGCTGCAGAACCTCGGCAAGGACGGCGCCGACGCGTTCACCCGCGAGTTCGGGCGCATCACCGATGCCATCTCCGGCGCCAACACGCGCGCGGCCATCGCCGACCTCAAGGCGCAGCTTCGCCAGATGTTCCTCGAGGGGCGGATCAACGCCGAGCAGCTCGACAAGGGCATGGCTGGCCTCGACGAGCGTTTGGACGAGATCCGCCAGAGCGCCGGCGAAACCATCGACTCGATGGGCGATTTTGAGACGGCCCTCGCGTCGGCGGACACCATCAAGGAGCTCGATGCCCTCGAGCAGTCGCTGAAGGAATCCTGGGAAGCCGGGCGCATCAGCGCTGAGCAATACAACGATGCGCTGGAGCAGGTCCGCGAGAAGCAGAAGCAGCTCGGTGACGAGGTCGAGGAGACCACCCAGCGCATCCGCAATGCGGATGCTGCGTCCAGTGACCACATGGAGTCGCTGCGGGGCGTGGCGGGCGCTCTGGCGAGTCTGTATGCCGCCGGCAACCGCTGGCAGCAGAAGCTCAAGGAACTGCGGAACCAGGGCGGCAAGGGCGCCCGGAACCTCAGCCGCGAGTACGAGAACGTCCGCGACCGCATCCAGGAGATCAACCTCTACCTCGCGCAGAGCGCATCGAAATCCCAATGGGCGATTACCGGCGTCACACGCTGGGTGCAGAAACAGGAACGCGCCTACTTGCAGATGAAGCGGAAGGTGCTCGGCGCCGAGATGGCGTTGCAGCGCTGGAACGAGCGGCTTCGGGCGGGTAACCGCGATGTCGATCTGCTCAACGTGAACGCTGAGGAGGCGGCCAAGAGCGTCTATCTGCTCGGCCGCCAACGCATGAACCAGCTCGCTCAGTCCATCCGTCAGGCCCAGCAGGAGCTGCGCGAGCTCCGTGCCCAGGCCGACAAGACCCTGCAGAGCGTCCAGTCCGATCTGCTGTCGGCCCGGGGCGAATACGTCGAGCTCGCGAAGCGGCGCATCGAGGCACGGCGCAGCCGCATCCGCGACCAACTGGATGCAGCCAAGGAGCGCGACGACACCGAAGCGGTGAAAGATCTGCGGCAGGCGCTCAAGGAGCTCGAAGAGCTGGAGAAGATCCGGGTGCAGGAGGCCAAACAGCGCCTGGAGCAGGAGAAAAAGCGCCGCCAGGAAGACCAGCAACGCCGCCGCGACGAGCAGCGTGGCGGTCGCCGGCCCGACCGCGAGCGCCCGACAGAGCGCCACGAGCTCCAGCTCACGCTACCCAGCGGCAAACAGGTCGAGCTCGAAGGCCGCGGTGACCAGGTTCGCAACCTGATCGACGAGCTCGAGCGCGCCGGCATGAGGACTCAGTGATGCAGTTGGCCGGCATCACGCTCCCCGACAACGTCCACTGGCCCGATGAGCCCGCCTGGACGCCGACGCTGCGCGAGACCACCCCCACCCTCACCGGCGCGACCATCGTCGACGTCTGGCAACGCCAGACCGGTCGGCCCATCACGCTCGTCGGCCTGTGGGTGCCGCGCTCGCTCGTGGAACAGCTCTGGGCTCTGGAGGCCGACCCGGCGTCCGAGCCCATGACACTCACCCTGCCGGGCGGGCGGTCGTTCAGCGTCCTCTGGCGTCAGGAGAGCGGGGCGCCGGCCGTGCAGGCCCGCCCGCTCTGGGACGACGCCCCCGACGTCTACACCCCCGATTCCCCGTACGACCTCGAGATCCGCCTGCAGGAGGCCTGATGCCGATCCGAACGGAAGACATCAAGATATTCGCGTCGGAGCGCATGACCGACAATCCCGACGGCGGCGGCCGCATCACCGGCACCGAGATCGTCGACGGGGCGAGCAACAACATTTTCCCCGACGTCTCCGACGTGGATACCGCCTATGGCCGGGTGGCGCTGCGGCTGGTCTATCCAGCGGTGCGCACCGACGATACGGCCATGCTCTTCGGCGCGCGGCTCGCGCTCATCGAGCCGCCCGAGGACCCGATCGTCAGTGTCGTGGCGTTCCAGGCCGCCACGGCGGCGGATGCCCGCGCCGACGCCCGCAACCGCATCGAGTCCTACGTCACCAAGGGCCCGGCCAGCCAGCTCCGGTTACTCGGCGACCAGCTCCGCGGCCAGCGGGTGATCAACTGCTACCAGCGCCCCACCGAGCGCGTGCCCGAGATCGGCGAGGTGTACGCGCTCGCCATCGAGAACGACGCGCTGCCGAGCTACGGCACCGAGCAGTACGTGCGCGTGGCGAGTGTGGAGACCGAGCAACGCACGTTCACCCAGCTCATCGGCAACAACATCGTCGACTTCGAGGCCCGCGTCATCGCCCTGGGGTTGGAGAACGCGCTGCGCCACGACTTCCCCGCGGCGGATCCCACTCGCACCTTCCCCCACGGCGACACCGTGGTGCGCGAGACCCAGGTCACCGACGCGGCGAGCTACAAGGGCACCGTCGCGCTCAACCAGGCCGGCGCCGTGGGCGACCTGGAGCTCGTGCTGGAGAGCATCTATCGCCCCATCGTCCCCACCACCCAGAGCGAGACCCCGGTGGCCGACGTGCAGGCCGGCGGCAGCAGCGTCGCCCGGGTGACCAGTGGCGGCGAGACCTTCGAGATCCCCCAGGTCGCCCACACCCACGAGATCGAGATTACACTCGCCAACCGCGGCTACAGCTTCGTGCCCAACCTCCAGCCCATCCCGGCCCCCGGTGCGCTCACCGTGAGCTACCGCGCGCTGGGCAAGTGGTACTCGGGCCAGGACGACGGCAGCGGCAACCTCACCGGCTACGTCGCCGGCACCGTCGACTACCAGACCGGCACCGTCACCGTGACCCTGCGCGAGCTCCCGGACGTGGGCACCTCCATCCTCTTCGCCTGGGCCACCACCATCCACTACAACGACCGCGCCGGCAGCGCCGCCTATGAGCCGCTGGCGGTGACCCTGGAACTGCCCCAGGCCGTGGACGCCGCCCAGGCGCTGACGCTCACCTGGACCGACACCGACGGCACCACGCGCACCGCCACCTCGGACAGCGACGGCGTCGTCACCGGCGACGCCACCGGGCAGATCACCTACGAGACCGGCGAGGTCGAGCTCCATTTCAACGCGCTGCCGGCGGCCAACAGCCAGCTCGAGTTCAGCTATGCCCAGCGCACCCGCGAGCGCGAGGAGCTCGCCGGCGACGCCAGCGGCGATACCGTCACCTATCAGCTAAGTGGTGGCGCCCGGGAACCGGGCACAGTGATCGTTGGCGTGGACTACTACGGGCGCACGGCGGCGGATCGATCCACCGCCACCCAGGCCAGACTGTCCGGCCGTGGCAGCCCGTCCAGGGTGGTCCTCGTCGACGACGGCGCCGGCGGTTTCTCGAACGTGTCGGGCGGCAGCATCGACTACCAGACCGGCGAGGTGGTGATCCCCCGCTATGGCGAGCGCACCCTGTGGGTCTACCGCGAAGAACGCTGGCAGCAGGCCACCATCGAGACCGCCGTCAGCGGCCCCGCGTGGATCACCTCCCAGCCCGAGGGCGTCACGCCGGTGTCCACCGTCGAGACCGTGGACGTGCCGCCTTTCACCGTGCGCTTCCTCCCCGCGGTGCAGGACGTCATCGTCCCCGGCACCGTGCGCTTTCGCATCGGCAACCAGGCCTTCTCGGACCGCTCGGGCCAGGGCGTGCTCTACCTGGACGACGGCACCGTCGCCGGCAGCATCGACTACGCCACCCGCACCGCGACCCTCGAACACCACGACATCCAGGGCCAGGCCGACCCGCGCGTGCAGATCGACAGTATGGTCTCAACCTACGGCGACTGGTGGCTGTGGCAGGCGCAGTTCCGCACCCCCGGCGCCCCGGTGAAGCCCACCGGCTTCAACTGCCGCGCCACCACCATGCTCGGCGAGCTGCTGACGGCCACCGCCGACAGCAACGGCACCATCGCCGGCGATCGCATAGACGGGCACATCGACTACGAGACCGGCGTCACCCGCCTGCGCTTCGGCGAGCTCGTCGACGACGCGAGCCTGACCGCCGAAGAGAAAAGCCAGTGGTGGTACGACCCGGCGGACGTCGACGGCAACGGCCAGATCTTCCGCCCCGAGCCCGTGCTGCCCTCGTCGGTGACCTACAACGTGGTCGTGCTCGTCTCCATCCCGCTGGACGCCGACCAGCTCGGGCTTGACCCCGTGCGCCTGCCGCCGGACGGGCGCGTGCCCATCGTCCGCCGCGGCGACCTGGTCATGGTCCACCACACCCAGCGCGACGACTACGCGAACCTCTCACCGGGGCAGACCCTCGATGCCGCCCGCGTGCGCCTCGCCCGCGCCTGGATCGAGGACGCCACCGGCGCCGAGCTCGACCCGGCGCTCTACACGCTGGACCTCAACGCCGGCACCGCGACCCTGGCCGATCCGCTGGATCTTAGTGCCTATTCGGCCCCCTTCACCTTCCTCCACCGCATCGAGGACCTGCGCATGGTGGGCGATGTCGAGATCAACGGCCGCATCACCGTCACCCGGCCGCTATCCCACGCGTTCCCGGCGGACGAGAGCTACTGCTCGTCGGTGATCCTCGGCGGTGACCGCCAGGCGCGCTACACGAACCTGTTCGATCAGATGACATGGACTGGGGAGTGGTCGGACAGCCTCATCGGCGACGAGGTCGGCGGCGCTGCCTACAACGACACCACCTATCCCATCGAGGTCACCAATCGCGGCGCAGTGACCGAGCGCTGGGCGCTGGTGTTCACGAGCTCCACGAGCTTCCGGGTCATCGGCGAGACCGTCGGCGAGATCGCCATCGGCGACGTCAATTCCGACACAGCCCCAACGAACCCGAACAACGGTCAGCCGTATTTCCGCCTGCGCGCGCTCGGGTGGGGTTCGGGGTGGAGCACGGGCAACGTCCTGCGCTTCAACACGCTGGGCACCGAGTTCGGCACCTGGCTCGTGCGCACCGTCCTGCAGGGCGATCTATCGGGCGCGCGGGATGATTTCAGGCTCGCCCTCTTGGGCAACGTCAACGCGGACTAAACGAGGTATCGACGTGACTTACCCCGTCAAATGGTTTGATAGTGACATGGCCGGCGCCCCGACGCTCGACGCGAACGCGGGCTCGCTCATCGCGCTGCTCAAAGCCTGCTTCATCGACGGCTTTAACTTGCAGGCCCTGGACTCGCTCACCTACGACAGCGGCAGCGGCGAGGTCACGGGCACGGTTGGCAATGGCCACGGCTTCGTGAAACACCAGGTGGTGAAGATCGCCGGCGCCGACCAGGCCGAATACAACGGCGAGCATCGTGTCAGTTGGATCGACAGCACCACGTTCCGCTACACGCCCGCCGCCGCGCCGGCGGCGTCACCGGCCACGACCAGCGGCACCCTCGAAGCCCGCGCCGCGCCGGTGGGCGGCTGGGAGATCGCCCACGATGACGGCCAGGGCACGATCGCCGCGTTCCGTTCCACCGCCCCGGAAGCCACGGGCATCCTCTTCCGCTTCGACGACAGCAACACGGACCCGGATTGGGATAGCAACGCCGCCGACGTCATGGTGTGCGGTGCCGAAGCGATGACCGATATCGACACCTATGACGGCGCCTTCCCGTCGGCAACGACGCGTTATCGCATCATCCGCAAGGACGCCTCACCCACGCCCACCGCCGGCGGCATCGCCTGGGAGCTCGTGGCGGACGGGAGCGCTTGCCACCTGGTGACCGACCCGGGCAACGACCCGGATAACCCCCACCGCCGAAGCGCCTACATGTTCGGTGATCTGGTGAGCTATCGTCCCGGGGATGCCTATCATGCGGGGCTCGTGCTGGGAGACGAGAACACCAGCGCCAATTACTGCACGTCCCACTTTGGCCAGCTAGGTCAAAACAACGGGCACTATCTCGCTCGCTCCCACACCCAGGCGCCGGGCGTGGTGCAGTGGCGGGGTATGGGCTCCAGCCTAAGCAACCATCTGGGCCATGGAGGCCTCCCGTACCCCAATCCGGCGGACAATGGCCTGTATCTTCACGCGCCCGTGCTGGTGAAGGAGCCCGACGCCGACACGCTGCGCGGCGAGTGGCCGGGGATGGCGCAATTGCTCCAGACCGCCCCGTTGCCGCACCGGCAGGTGCTCGAACACGTCAACGGGGAGCCGGTGCTGTACCTCGCGCTCCAGTGCGGAAGGTCCCGCAACAGCAGTGACGCGGGCGAGTTGCTCGTCGACCTGGTAGGGCCGTGGCGATGAGCGCCCACACGCTCGCGCGCAAGGTCGGTGGCATCCATCGTCGCATCTGGCAGCCACTCACCGGGGCACTGTCCGGCCCGCCCCGGGCCTGGCGTCGCAGTGCCCGTGTGACCAACGCCGGTGACCGCTACTGGGGCGGGCGCGGCCGTATCACCGGCACCGTGAAGGTGAAACAGAGCGATGGCACCGAAGTGCCCGTCCACCGCCGCGTGCGCCTGCTCGAACGCCGCACCGCCATCCTCGTCGCCGAGACCTGGAGCGATGCGACCACCGGCGCCTACGAATTCAAGGGCGTCGACGAGCACCGGCGGTTCACCGTGCTCGCCCACGACTACACCGGCGAGCACAACGCCGTCGTCGCCGACAACGTCACCCCCGAGGTGATCGCATGAGCGTGGCGCTGGCCGAACCCATCCGTGATGCCCGGTTGCAGGCGATCGCCGACGCCATCGACGCCGCCGGCGCGGGGGCGACGCTCACCCTCTACGGCGGTGCTCAGCCGGATCCGGGGGCGGCGACCAGTGCCACCGCGCTCGCCATCTTCACCCTGCCGCACCCGGTGGGCAGCGTGACGGCGGCCGTGCTCACGCTCGCCGACGTCGCCGAGACCCAGGCCGTGGCCGATGGCACCGCCACCTGGGGGCGCATCGTCGACGCCGCCGGCACCTGGGCCGTCGACCTGGACGCCGGCCCCGAGGGTAGCGGTGCGGCCATCGAGCTCTCCGATACCCAGCTCTACACCGGCGGCGTGGTGAAGGTGCTCTCCGGCGAGCTCCTGGAGTAGGGGGCGATGTGGTCGATCTGCTATTCCGCGAGCCGCTCACGCCCTGGCAGGGGCACGTCGACCTGGTGCTCGGTGGCGAGCCCGGCGGTCCGGTGGAAGGCCCGCGGGACGTGCGCCTACGCGCCGTGCTGCCGCCGCCCCGGACACGGATTCGCGTTGCCCGGTACTACACGGCGCGGCTGCGGGCACGCCTTGCGCCACCTCGCGCTCGCTTCAAGGCCCGCTATGACAACGACGTCCTGCGCGGTGTCTCGGTTGCCACCCAAGCGCCGTGGGAGGCCACGGATCAAGAGCGCCATGAAGCCGGGGCGCCGTGGGCCGACGCTCCGGAGCGTCGCGCCGAACCCGGCGACCGCTGGCAGCCGGCTGCACCGCTCGACACCGCCCTGGCCGCCCCGTACCGCGCACTGCCCCGCGAGCGCCGTGAGCCCGCCACCGCCTGGGAGCGCGCGGCCGCCGTCGCCACCCACCGCGGCAGCGGCTACGCTTACCCGCCGCGCTTGGCCCTCGACCACCACGGCCGGTGGCAACGCGGGCGCCGGGCGAGCACCCAAGCCGGTGGCACCTGGGCGTACCCCGGCCGTGCCGGCATCCGCCGCACGGCCGCCTGGCAGCCCGCGGCGCCCTTCGGCATCGCCGTGTTCGCCGCCCCGTTCGGCCCGGGCATCTACGCCGCCCCGCGTTGGCATGGCCGCTGGGAACGCGCTGGCTATCCGCTCCCCGGCGAGTCCATGCCGCCGGATCCCCCGGACCCGCCCGGCCCGGATCCGCATGTGCCGGATACCGATTTGCTGTTTCGGTGCCCCATGCCATCGGCGCCGTGGGGTCTCATCTTCGCCGACCACCCGTGCCCGCCACCGGGTGGCGGCATCGTCGTGCCACGCAGGAGGGTCTACGTCGTGCTGAACACCGCCGAGCTCGTGCGCCTCAGTGACGGCGCAACAATCCCGACCACCGGCCTGTCCGCTGCCATCGACGTCGACTCCTGGGCCTGGGAGCTCTCGGCGACGCTTGCCGGCGCCGACGCGGTGCAGCTCATCCACGAGGCCGGCGGCGCGCCCATCGACGTGGAAGCGCGGATCAACGGCCACGCCTGGCGCGGGGTGATCGACGACTGGACCCACGACCGCGAGTTCGGTCGCCGCAACGTCAGGCTTCGGGCCCGCTCGCTCGCCGCCTATCTCGCCGCGCCGTACGCGCTGCCGCGAGCGTACACCGAGACCGCTGAGCGCACTGCCGTGCAGCTCGCCGAGCAGGAGCTGCCCACCGGTTGGACTCTCGACTGGCAGCTCGTCGACTGGCTCGTGCCCGCCGGCGTGTGGAGCTACGCCGACCGCACCCCCATGGCCGCCATCACCACCCTCGCCGAGGCTGTCGGCGGCATCATCCAGGCCGACCCGGCGGCGCAGACCCTGCACGCGCGGCCGCGCTACCCGGCGGCGCACTGGGAATGGGACACGCTCACCCCGGACGTCTCGCTGCCGGCGGACGTGCTGGTGTCGCTGGGCACCCAGCCGCAGCCCAAGCAGGCGGCGAACCGCGTCTACGTCAGCGGCAAGCACCAGGGCGTGAGCGTCGGCGTCACCCGCGAGGGCACCGCCGGCAACATCGCGCTGCCCGAGGTCATCGAGGCGCTCATCACCGACGTCGCCGCCGGCCGTGCCCGTGGCCTCGCCGAGCTCTCGGCCACCGGCTGGCAGGCCCGCGAGCGCCTGGCGCTGCCCCTGTCACCAAACACCGGCGGGCTCATCACCCCCGGCGCGTTGCTGGAAGTCACCAACAGCGACCACCCGCCCACCTGGCGCGGCCTGGTGCGCAGCACCGCCATCGAGGCACGCCTCGCCGACACCGGCATGACCGTGCGCCAGACCCTCGAAGCCGAACGCCACGAAGAGGAGGCAGCGGCATGAACCTCTACCGCGCGTTTCAGCACCTCATCCCCACCGAACGCCTGGTGAGCGGCAAAGTCACCGCCCACCACGCCGACGGCACGAGCACCCTGGCGCTCCCCGCCGGCGGCCATTTGCGCGCCACCGGTACCGACGTGGCCGTGGGCGAGCGCGCGTATGTCCAGGGCGGCCGAATCCTCGGCCCGGCGCCCAACCTCACCGTCTACGAAGTCACCGTCTGACCACCAGGAGGACACACCATGCGACCGACCACCACACTCCCCCTCCTCACCGCCGCCGCGCTCAGCCTGAGCGCCTGCAGCACCCTGAGCGAGACCGAACGCGCCGCCTACCTCGACGCCCAGACCGAAATCGCCAGCCGCCCCACACTCGAAATCGACTGCCCCCGCGGCTGCGCCGTCGCCTACACCGACCCCCGCGACCGCCAGATCCGCATGCCCACCGAGACCAACGGCTGGGACGCCGCCATCGCCATCAGCGACGGCCTGCTCGGCGCCGCCACCTCCCTCGGCCCCTGGTACGGCGTGACTGCGCTGGGCGTGGAAGCCGTGAACGCCGTGAGTGACGCCCAGGGCCCAACGCGCGTTCACAACGGGGACACCATCGGGGGCGACCGGATCGGCGGGGACGTGGCCGGTGGCGATCAGATCGGTGGTGACTATGCCGGACCGGTGCGTGGCGACACCGTGGGCGGGGACATGATTGGCGGGGATCGGGTGGTCAATGAGGGTCGGATCGATAGCCCTGACGACCACATCGCGGAGCCCGTGTATCCGCCGACGGACGGGGAGGGGTAATGCACGTTCGACGTGTGACTCGCGCGACGCCGGCCTGTTTCTTATGACGCATGGTGGCCATCCCGGAAAGGGCGGACACGAGTATCGCGGCGTGGTGTGAGTGCACCGCACAGCCAATCACGGGTCATCCCTCGCTGGGGGCGGCCCTTGCTTTCCCGACCAACGGACCCAATACTGACTGTGCGTACAGCTGGCACAGACCTCGCACCACAATCAATCCGAAAGGATGGCGCGCGCAGGGCGGATCAAGCCATTTCGTTATTCACTAGCGGAGCAATGATTGCGCGCGGCTTGAGAATGCGGGGAGTGCTAGGGAGGATGAACATGACTTGGCGTGAGCGTTTGACGAAGTGGGCGTGGCCCTCACTGGCGGAAGTACAGGAGTTCCAAGTAAGGCCCCATGCGGAAGGGGACACGCTCTGGGCCGATACTGAGGCGCTACGCGCTAGCGATGCTGTTCAGCGCAGAGCTGAAGCTATTCATAAGCGGACAGATGAGCAGGAAAGTAGCGAATCCTGCACAGGGCGTGATTGATCGGGCAGGCGGCAACGAGTTCAGCCTTCTCCCACCCCCATGACGAGGCTGGTTGACGGTGCACTTTAGCGCGGCACTTGTCATTGTCGGTTCGGTAATCGTCGGGTACACCTTCTGCTCAAGGCTCTTTTGGCTACGCTATCGCCTGCGACTAACCCATGGGTATCACACTTTTCTCTTCACTGCAGCGTTTAGTGTTATACCTTTATCGGGTGCCCTTCTAATAATGCCCTTTTGGGATATAGGGGGGGCATATATCAATATTTGTAACAGAGACACTGCGAAAAGCAAGCGTGATCCAGGTGTCAGCAATTCAAGCCACACCTTTCGTTCACAGCGGGCTTGTGTCTCTTTTTGTTTTCGGTTTAGTGGTGGCGCTAGCTCTTCCTGCTCTACTGCATCTATTGATTCGGACGATACTCGGCGTAACCGACAGAACCCTGAAGACGCACGCAATGTATACAGCCGAGCCAGCTCCCGCCCTGGCGAACCTGCAATTTCAGTCATGGGAGTACGGGATCCCACTATTGGTTACGCTCTCTGATCGCAAGGTGTATGTCGGCTATCCCGCCTATATTTCAAGTTCCTTTTATTCTCAAAACGACGGTGATATTCATATAACCCCACTAATAAGCGGATACCGTCAGGAAGGTGATTTACGATTAGTGCTTAATACGCCCTACGACACCGTTCTTGACGAGATCACCAAGTCACCTGACGAGAAGACGGCGGATCAGTTTACGATCTCGATACCTGTTCGTGAGATAGTTCATGGACATCTTTTCGACCCATCCCTTCAAGACATCTTCCACAAACATAGCGCAGCGCCAATAATGTAATGTTCGAGCAAGTCCATACGTCCCACCGCATCAGGCGTTATTCGACGTCTTAGTACACTCGGGGCATGCTCCACCGAATCACACTGATCAGCCATCGCAGCAACGTGGCTGCTCGTCACTTCGGCTGCGGTGACAACCTGCCCGGCCAGGTTCCGCAGTACAACCTGGGTCCCAACTGGCAGATTACAGTTTTCCGCGACAACCGGTCGGCCGGGAATGGTGGTGAGCCGGTGCAGTATGAACCCGCCTGGTGGGACTGGCGCGGCGCGCCCACCATCCCCGCCGAGTCCGTGTTGGCCCCAGGTAACCGCGAGGCATTCCTACACGCTGGCGACCGGATGGCGGGGCGTCGCGCCCTGGTCGTCGCAAACGGCTGGTACGTGTGGGTTGAGGGCCAGCCGTATTACGTGAGCCGCCGCGACGGCGATGTGCTGATGCTCGGTGCGCTGTGGCGGATGACGGGGCCGGGGTTGCGGTCGATCGTCGGTATTCTCACCGAGCCGTAACGCGGTGTCCTCGCGGAGCTCGTAGGGCGTATGCCAGTGGTCCTCGACCGCAGCTGTTGGTGGGGCTGGATGGAGGAGGGGTGTGCCGAGCTTGCCGACCTCCGGGCAGTGAGCCGGCGCCTCCTATCCGACGAGCTGGTCTGGTGGCGGGTGACTGGCCGGGTCGCTGACAGGGATGCGCGCGGGCCTGACCTGATTGAGCCAGTGGCGGAGTAGTTGGTCCGACATCGCGCGTGTGCATCAGTAATTTCCTGTTACGGCGATGAAAGGTAGTAACTTGCGGTCGACCGAGCGGGCTTTCTGTGCAAGCGTTAGAGAGTGAGCGAAGTGAACGCGTATGGGCAGTTGCGCTGCGGGGCGTTGGGGGGGGGATATGCGCAATGGGGAACACATGGGTCCTGGCGATACGAGCACCCATGGTTGCTTCTTGCTCCGACCCGTCGCAATTGTCGCTGTAGTGGCCACGTTATTTTTCGTGGCCTGTGGTAGCGGCGACGATGAGGGTTCGACTGAGGCGCACGTACGTCTGGAGAAGAGTGAATACGGTGACGAATGGCCATTCCCCAATTATTCAAGCGCAAAGCTGGATTGCAATGTGAAAAGGTTTGACGGTACACGCCGGCCACTCGTGGTCATTAAGCTGGGACGTACCTAGTATGGGCTGAATGGCGCTGCTATGGGCGTCGGTGGATTCCCCGATGCCCGTACCCGGATGGCGCGACATCCCGATTGGGGCACTTACGAGTTAGGGGCGTCACGTCGGTTCATAGAAAAGGGTTTGAAGATCTGTGGTTGGGAGTAATTTCCAATGTCTCAACCGCATGCTATCGCCGACTGGCCGTAGCGCTCTTTTCGTACACACTCGCAGAAGGTGTCGCTAAGCGTGGGGGTAGCTGACCGCTATGTGCCACCGTTCATGCATATGGTTCGTCGTAGCTTGGGTGCTCTGGGTGCAGTACGAGCTGATAGGCGTTGGCGATACTCGGTACGAAAGAAGCTGGGTGCCGGAAGCTGCCTATCCGACGGACGGATATGCCACGTGTATCCAAGACATGCGCACATTGGCCGAGCGCTACGTCAAAGATGCAAGGTCGGCGCCGAATGTCGCGTCGATCGAGCGGGTTACTCTGATAGGGGACCGGGTAGCGGTGACCACGGACTATAAGAGCGGTGGCAGCTCCCGCCGTCTTTACGTGTGCTTCCCGGACAGCGTGCAACCAGACTAGTCTACTTCAAGCTCCCAAGTCTCAATCGGCAGGCCGTACCGCTCGATGATGGCCTCAGCCCGCTCGATACCTTCGCGATCCTCCGCATCGTCGATAAGCAGCAAAAGCCCAGGTGCCGTGCCGGTTTGCTCGCCATAGTCGAGCGCCTGGCCGATACCCTCGCGGTACTTGTGACCCCAGTCCGCCTCGACCACGCGACTTGACAGCGAGCAGTCCGGTTCGTGCCCAGAGGGAAGGGTGATGCTCTCGCCGCCCATCCGCGCACACCACCGATCTGCATAGTAGGGCTCGTGGTACTCGGCGGCGGTGGCCGGGTCGTCACCATCAGCGCGACGACCGTTGGTAAAACTCGTTTGTAACCCATTGTTTTGCAACGCCCCCAAATGCTGCTTCTGTCCCTGACGCGAAAGAGCGAGTATTGCATATGTATCAGTCGGTTACACGCGACAGGTCCGCTCCATGGGGTGGAGGCGGTCATACGGTATCGGATCAGATTAAGGTGCCTTCTGGGACGGCTGGGCCGTCAAGAGAGCCAATGCGGCGCGGGCCTATCCCCCGCCTGGGTGAGATGTAGGAGCCAGTCTGGCCCCGCTGTCCCCGGGGACAATTTGGGACAGTGAGGCTGGAGAGCATGGGTTAATCAGGATTGATCAAGCTTAACTAAATGTGTGGTAAATCATATAGATACAATATAATCCGTTGATTCGACAAAGGGCGTAATCGGTCTTGAAAACCGTTGGCCCGAAAGGGCCCGGGGGTTCGAATCCCTCCTCCTCCGCCAATCCCTTTCTCAACGTGTCTCCGTCGACGCGCATGCCGGTCCGGTGGGAGCGCAAGATCGCCTCGGTGGCGGCTGTTGCGCTCTCTTGACGTGACCCACGCCGACGGGAGCGCCTTCCCCGAACCGCGTCCAGGAAACACTGAATTGTTCAGCGTTTCCTGGACGTTCTGACAGATCAATACCTCTGTGATGGTCTGGTAAATCGACCTGTCCGTATGCGGTGCGAGTGAGGCGCGACCGCTGGCATTCGAAAAATTGCGGAACACGCTAATTGCTCTACCATGATTTGGGTGCGAATCGTAAGTGCCCGAACCCCAATAAGGCCAATCGGTTATGGAGGAAATGACTCCGAATCGGTCGATAATCCGTCGCAGCCCCGTTGTTTTGATGCCGCGAAAGGCTATTCTCGCTCAGTAGGATCGGGCGGGCGTTCTTTGTCTGTGTTCACCGGCCACCCCTAAAAACTGGGGGTGGTGGAACGCGTTCTGGATAATCCCTGCCATTAGGGAACGAGTGCATGTGTCCGGTGAGCGCCGCTTTGCGATGTTCCCGCTCCGAGAATTCACGCAGTCGGTTGAACTCCTCGGATCATGGGCGTTAAGGGAGGTGTGTTATCACATGTGAAGTTGAAGATTCGAATTCGACTGGGGGAATTACGCCATGACATTCAAAGTGAAAGGTCGCCGGTTCGTCCGTGCGATCGGCATATCGGGCGTGGCATTGACGGCATCGGTGATGTTTGTCACGTCGGCAATCGCCCAGCAGGGCGAGGTCCAGGAAGGGTTCACTGGTTCGGCCAGCGGTGCAGCCGCCACCGGAGCCGGAAAGGTCGAGTTCGATCACAGAGAGCGCTTCGTGCCGCCGTCGCAGCTACCCATCAAGGACGATCTCGCCGCCGGGAAGCGTAGCGAGGAACAGGTACGACACGATCTCACGGCGGTCGTGGTGGCGCGCGACGGGAGCAGGCGCGTGCTGCGGCCCAGTGACGCGGCGGTGAAGGCCGTCGTGGATGCTGTCGAGTCCTTCGGTGGCGAGGGCTCTGTGCCGCGAGCGAAAGGGTCGGAAGACACGGGGTTCCAGGGGAGAGGGGCCGCCGAGGGCGCTGGCAGACGCCTCGCCGAGCGATCGCAGACGTTTTCGTCGGGATCGATCGGGATCGAGAGCATCATTGGCGCCGATACACGGGTGCAGGTGACTGCGACCACCTATTTTCCCTTTCGAACCATGGGGCGCATCGATCTCGGGTGCACCGGCACGCTCATCGGACCACGCCATGTCCTCACGGCGGGGCATTGCGTCTACAATATCTACACTGACCAGTGGTACTCGCAGTTGGACTTTTCGCCGGGGCAGGACGGCTCGTACCGGCCCTACGGCGAGATCGGGTGGCAGTGGGCCATCACCGTGCAGGGATGGACGAACAGCCATGACCGCAACTATGACTACGCGATGATCGTTCTCGACGAGGACGTGGGGCAACAGGTCGGCTGGATGGCCTTCGGGTGGAAAAAGCCCATGCCCAAGTACAATGTCAACATCAACGGTTATCCGTCGGACAAACCCAGTGGCACGATGTGGCACGCCTATTGTGGTCTGGAGATCATTCAGACTTACCGGCTTTATCACTCATGCGATACATACGGCGGCATGAGCGGAAGTGCTGTCTACGTGTATTTCAGTGACGACAACGACCGAATCATTTACGGGATCCACGCCTACGGAGTGGACAGCACGGGCTATAATGGCGCGACGCGAATACGTGAGGCCGTGTTCGACAACCTGCAGAACTGGAAGTCAAATTATTGACGTGGCGGATCTGACCGGAACGGGTCCAGTACGGCCCTGGATCCGTTCCGCGCCCTGGCAAGTCCGATTCGAGTCTTTGACGTGAGCGTAGCTTTGAATATCCGCGTGACGCTGGGGCGGGCGTTGGTTCTGGCATTGGCGATCGGGACCCAGTCCGGCAGTGGCGATGTGGGTGCGGTTACCCTCAGCGTTCCGGAGCGCGCGATCCACTCGTTTGCAAATGCGCCGAAAGTACTGGAAATCGGTGGTTTCAGGCGTATAAGCGGCCGAGCGGGGCTGACGGCGGTCATGCGGTTTCCCAATGATTGCTACGCCGATAGCGGTCCGCTCGTGCTGGTCGGGCGAACGCCGTCGGAACGTGCGCATGCGGTTGTGCTGCAGGCGACCGCTCCAAGCGGCTGCCCGGATATCTATCGACCTGTGAATCGACACGTGCGCGTTCTGTTGCCCCGGGGGATGGCGGCGGATGCGGTGCGGGTGCTTGCCAGGCCCGTGGTGCCGGAAGTCGTGCGCCGCGTCGAGTTCGAACCGACATCCGCCGTCGTGGATGACGACAACCTGGTATTCGAGTCCGTGCCTATCGCACCTGGGCGTCTGCTTCCGGCGTACGAACTGACGCAGCTCTCGGCCGCGCAAGGGGGGCAGGACGGTTACGTGGTGACCGGTCGGGTAACACTCGCGAAAGGGTGTGATGCGCATGTCGTGCGGGCAATGGCGTTCGAGCTTTCCGACGCGTCGGGCACGCCGCCAGGTGACGTCATCGCACTGACGGCACCGGCACGGTGTGCACAGGGGGGCCAGCAGCGCGATCTCACGGTCGCGGTCGCATCGCCGCAACCGCTCGATGGCCGGTTCGTGTATATCGTCAATGAACTCGAGCCATCCGTGCACACGTTTACTAATCCGATCACAGGTAATGCCACGTGTCAGAGCGCTTGTGCGGTTCGGCTGCTAGGCGCGCGAGCGAAGGCGTGGCGAGGCTCACGTCGAGTGAGCGCAACGCCACGGCCGGGCCGCACAAGCACTCCCTTCGGGCGAGGCTGTCGGGCACTCTCGCGGCGTTGCTCGTCGCTCATGTAGGCCTTGCTACACCACGCTCCTCGCGCCTTGCGAGAGTGCCCGACAGGCTCGCTGACATGTGGCATTACCTGTGATCGGATTAGTAAGTGAGGCGTACGCCCGAATAACCGGCTTGGGGAGTGGCGCGACCCCGGGGTGGCTTGCCGGCGTGACCACGATCGGCCGTCAGCGGCCGTGTCGGTTGATCGGTTTCAGATTGGTTGGAGTTTCGCGGCATTTGAATGCAATGCCAGCCGTATGATTGCTATATACGGGGGTGTCATGCAAACCGACAGGACAGCCCCCATGTTGTATTACGCTTTGCACGGTGTTTGGGGGATGCCGGACGGATATCGAATCCTGGTTTCCAGTACCATGTGTGACCCGCTCGCGGGACCGTCACCACCTTGGGTTTTTGTCCTCGTCGACCCGAACGGTAATGTCGTTGCCAACTCCCTGGATGATGAAGAGCTCGTTCGCGTGGCTCATGATCGACCTTATGCCGGCATGAGCTCACCGCGGGTCGCGAGGGCGGTGGATACCCGCGATGAACGCGTGGCGTTCTGGATCAGTCCGGATGAAGAGAAATGGATCGCGGAGCTCCATGACGTGATCAGGCGGCACGATGGTCCGGACTTCGACGATGAGGACGATTTCGAGTTCGATGCCGACTCCGGCGCCTGAGGCACTTTGGTGCCACCACGTCATCTCTCTGTGAGGCGAGGTGCAGTCGGGAAACCGTTCATTTTTCCCCGAGCGCCTGCGCGTCATTGACGCAAACGCCGGCGCAACCGAGCGTACCAACCTTTCGACTTCACGCGATTTTCGGGACGCATATTTCGAAAACGTGATAGCACGCGGGACGGCCGACTTTACGGCCGGGGCATGGGCTCGCCGTGAGCGATGCGGTGGATTCGGTCCTATCCGCAAGGAACATGCTGGGCGGTTTTTCGTGCAGTGGCTACGCTTTCCCATGAGGCGGCCTTCGCTGACGGTGGCGCATCGACCGAACGGCTCGTCGGCCGCCTTCTATCCGACCGGTTATTTGCGAGCGGGAGGCAATGGACATGGATACGAGATGCATGGCGGCGAACCTGCGCATCGCCACGGCGGTCGCGGTTTTCGCCTTCAGCGGATCCCTGGCGTTTGCCGCGGAATCCTACAGCCTTACATTTGCTGGTGACGCCAGCTTCAACGGTGCCCACGGTGGGCAGCCCATCGCTGCCGCGGTCGTGGCGCCGGACTCCGGCGAGGTCGTCGCCCGGCAGTCCGGGACCGTGTCGAGCGACGATTCTCCGGCCTTCTCCCTGTCGTTTCCGGACGCTCTGACCGCGGGCGAGCGCTATGAGGTCCACTACTGGATAGATTCCAACTTCGGTGGCGGCAGTGAGGGGGGCTGCGATCCGAAAAACCAGGATCACCAGTGGCGCGTCGAGCTCGGAACCGTCGACGGCGATGTCACCCATACCGAGCAGCACAATCCCGGCGCCACGGCCGACGTCTGCGAGACATTCGCGGATATGTGACATTTCCGACTATCATGCTCGCGTTTGGAAGACGCTGAACGCAATGCGCCGCGGGCAACCCGTCACCCGCGGCGCATTGCGTTGGGTATCCGGCAGGGTCGCCATCACGCAGGGTGATCAGGAGCGCCACCGGTCTTTGTGTCGTTTGTGTCGAAAGCCGTCACGGCCACTCGATTACTCGATGAGTCCGAATGGCTCACCACCTTCTACCAGACGGCGCGTCGAGTCACGCGGCGACCATTACGGAGGATGACGATGAAGTACGTGGCGCTCGTTTATTACGACGAGAACATCATGAAGGCAATGTCCCAGAGCGAGTGGGACGCACTGAATCAGGAATGCATGGCCGGCGTCGAGAATCTCCAGGCCAAGGGGCACTACCTGGGCGGCGAACCGCTGCAGCCGGTGGAGACGGCGACCACCGTACGGGTGCGCAACAGTCAGATGAGTACTACGGACGGGCCATTCGCGGAGACGAAAGAGCAGCTGGCAGGCTTCTATCTACTGGACGCGCGGGACCTCAACGAAGCCATCCAGCTAGCGGGCAGGATTCCGCCTGCGCGCTATGGCAGTGTCGAGGTCAGGCCGGTTCGGGAGCTGGTACCCGAGGGCAACGTGGCTGGCGGCCACGGCGACACAGGGCGCTGAGCGCCGCGCCGTCGAGGTGACATGGCTCGGTGGCTCGTAGCAGGTCAATCGGGCCGGTCACCGCGGCGGCCTTCCAGTGTCGGCGCGACCTCGGCGACAGTAGTCCGGATCCAGTCCGCCACCGCCGCGACCCGTCGGGAGCCGGCTAGGTCCGCCTGGGTAACCAGCCAGAGCTCATCGGCGAATACCGCGTCCGGACCGATGACCGGCACCAGTCCGGGTGTCGCTTCGGCCACCACGCACGGCAACACCGCCAGGCCGAGGCCGGCCCGGCACGCAGCGACCTGTGCGGCCAGGCTGGTGGTTGCCAGAGCGCAAGGGCCGCTGGCGTGGGCCGACAGCCAGCGTGCGGCAGGCAAATGAGCGTAGGCGTCATCCCAGGTGATGAGCGGGCAGGCGTCGAGCGGCGCCTCGGCCGAGGCGGGATGCGTGTCCAGGAAACCCGGTGTCGCATAGACGGCGTACGCCATCCTGGCCAGCCGTTGGACCGTCAGATTGCCGTTCTCGGGCCGCTTGGCGCGCAATGCCAGATCCGCCTCGTAGCGGTTCAAACCGATTGCGGCGACGCCGGTGACGAATTCCAGGCGTACCTTCGGATGGTCACGGTACAACGCCGGCAACGCCGGGATGAGCAGCAGCGTCGCGAAGTTTTCGGCCGTGGCCAACCGCACCGTGCCTTCCGCCACCTGCATGCGCCCGGCTGCCGCATGCTCGAACTCACGCATTCGATTCTCGGCAGCCTCGGCTAAAGGCAACACGGCGTTGCCCTCGTCGGTGAGGAAGTAGCCGTTGGCGGTGCGCGTAAACAGCGTAATCCCCAGATCCGTCTCCAGCCGCGCAACCCGACGGGCGATCGTCTGCGGGCTGGATGCGAGCCTGGAACCGGCGGCCCGCAGGCTGCCGGTACGTGCAAGCGCAAGAAATACGGTCAAGTCATCCCAGTTCATCGGGTGTTCCATATATGGATTGCTGGTGTGCCATTGTGGCGTCTATTCATCCAAAAATGGAAAGCCGATACTCCGTACCCCTGACACCCGATGTGATGTACGGAGAGACAGCGATGACCGAGGATGCAGCCGATACAGCAACAACGTCGCCGGCGCAGGTGGTGAGCGGTTTTCTCGACGCCTTTGGCAGCGGCGACATGGATGACGCTTGCCGGTGGCTCGACCCGGCGGTGGCGTGGCACGTGGACGGGGCCGTGACGGTGCCGACCGTCGGGTTTCTGCGTGGCCGCGAGCGTGTGCGCGAATGGCTCCGGGCCTTTCCCCGTGACATCGCCCCCAAAGCGGTCACGACCGACCGTATTCTCAGCGACGGCGACGATGTGATCGTTCTCGGCCATTTCCGCCACACCGCCGTGGCCACCGGCAACGGCTTCGAAGGCGATTTCGCCATGCGTTTCACCGTCCGCGGCGGGATGATCACCCGCTACCAGATATTCGAGGATTCGCTGGCGGTGAGCCGGGCCTTCGACCCGGCGGCGCCGGCTGCCCCCGAGCCGCTCCGAGTCAACGGGACCGCCTACGCGCTCCACGATCAGGGCGACGGTCCGTCTATGCTCTTCGCTCACGGCCTGTTCGTCGATCACACGTTGTTCGACGAGCAACGGCGGGCCTTGCGGGAAACGCACCGCTGCCTCGGGCTGGACATGCCCGCTCATGGGGTGAGCGGCTTTCGGCCGGAGGGCTGGTCGCTCGCCGATGTCGCCGCGGACCTCGCGCTGTTGATCGAAGAGCGCCGGCTTGCTCCCGTCACTTTCGTGGGACATAGCCAGGGCGGCATGGTCGGACTGCGCCTGGCTGCCGAACGGCCCGATCTGGTGGATCGTCTCGTGCTGATGGGCACGAGTGCCCTTGCCGAGCCGGAGGAGCGCCACGGCTTGTGGCGAAGCATCCGCAAGGCGCTCGTCGACGGCGACGAAGCAGCACGTGCGGAGACGTGGCTCGACATCGAGCGTGCGCTTCGCGGCTCGTCCTCGCTTACACGGGAAGCGGTTGCGGCGCGACGTGATCGCCAACGGCTGGCCGCGCTCGATCCCAGCGGCCTGGCGTTGGCGATCGATGCAGCGACGTTGGAGCGTCCCGATATCCGCGAGCTGTTACCCCATGTGCGCGCTCGCACGTTGGTGATGGTCGGTGCCGAGGATCACGCGACACCGCCGGAGCTGGCTCGGGAGATCGCCGACCGCATCGGCGGCGCACGGCTGGAGATAGTCCCGGGTGGCGATCATCACCTGCCGCGCTCGGCGCCGGAGACGGTCAACGAGCGGTTAGCGGGCTTTCTCGCCGAGGCGTAGTATTGCCCCTGCGGTTGCGGGCGCGAAGGGCGGAAACACGCCCGTGGCCGCATGGGTCCCGTAATTCGGCGAATGGAGTTGTCTTGGGAACGGGCGAGAAGGAATCGCGGGCATTGAGGTTGGATCGGCGGGAGCGCGTCGGGCGCGAATTCCGGGTGGGCGCGGCCATTGGAACGGGCATGAACGCATGTGCCGCGGAGCGTGGCGGAGCCGACTTCCTCCTCGCGCTGTACGCCGGGCGCCTGCGTGTTATGGGCGCGCCGTCCATATCCTGCATGTTGCCGCTGGCCGACAACAATCGCGCGGTGCTCGACTTCGCGCGTGCCGAGATTCTTGGGCGCGTGACGTTGCCGGTGTTCTGCGGGCTGTGTGTGTTCGATCCACGCTACCGGGTGAATGAATTGCTCGAAGCGGTCAAGGCGGCGGGTTTCGATGGCGTGTGCAATTTCCCGACCGCGGTGCACGTAAACGGCGCCATGCGGGGGCAGCTCGAGCGTCTGGGCGTCGGATTCGAGCGTGAGCTCGAGCTGATCCGGGCGGCGAGAGATGGCGGGCTTCGCACCTTCGGCTACGTTCGCCGTCGTGACGAAGCGCTCGCCATGACCGATGCCGGCGCCGATGTGGTCTGCATCAACTACGGCTGGAACAGCGGTGGTGCCGCGGGCGTACCCAGTCGCTACACCCTGGCCGGGGCGGGGCGTCATGCGCACAAGGTTTTCACGCGAGTGCGCCGTCGCCGAAAAGGCGTCGTGTGCGCCGTAGAGGGGGGACCCATCGCCACACCCGAGGATGCGCAACAGGTGGCAGACGCCTCGGGGGCTGACGGATATGTCGGCGGTTCGACGATCGACCGGATACCTCTGGAGGCGGCGGTTGCCGAGACCACCTCGGCTTACAAGGCGGTGCCGAAGCTCAAGCGCCGCATCGCCACGTTGAAAAGCGAATGGCTGGGCGAGGGCCACGAGTATGGCCTCATCGGGCGGTCCGCCGCGATCAGCGCCGTCGTTCACATGATCACGAAGGTGGCGGGGAGTGATCTCAGCGTGCTCATCACCGGCGCCAACGGTACCGGCAAAGAGCTGGTGGCCCGAGCGATTCACGCCAGCAGCCGCCGTCGTGAGCACCGGATGATCGCGGTCAACTGCGCAGCGATTCCCGCGGATCTGCTCGAAAGCGAGCTCTTCGGCCACGAAGCCGGGGCGTTCACCGGCGCGGCGAAGGCACGCGCCGGTCGCTTCGAGCAGGCCAACGGCTCGACGTTGCTGCTGGACGAGATCGGTGAGCTGGCCGCACCTCTGCAGGCGAAATTGTTGCGCGTGCTGGAGGACGGCTCCTTCGAGCGGTTGGGCAGCAATCAACCCCGGCGCACCGACGCCCGCATCGTCTGCGCGACCAATCGGGATCTCCGGCGCATGGTCGCCGACGGCGCCTTCCGCCCGGATCTCTTCTACCGGTTGAATGCGGTGGAGATCGCATTACCCACGCTGCGCGAGCGCATCGAGGATATTCCGTTGCTGGTGCGTTATCTGCTGCCGCGTATCGCCAGTGAGATCAACCCGCGAGTGACCGATCTGGATTCGGCGGCGTATCGCGCCCTCATGAGCCACGACTGGCCCGGTAACGTGCGCGAGCTGCGCAACGTGCTCGAGCGCGCCGCGATCATGTGCGAGGGCGACACCGTATCGTCCGCGGATCTGCCGCCCCTGGCCCCGACCCCGACGGTGATCGTGGAAAGCCGTGCTCATGGGGAAGCGCCCACCGCGGAAGAACCATCGCGCGTGTCCGGCAGTGAGCGCGATTGGATTCTCGAGGCCCTGACCCGCCACCGCTTTCGCCGTGGGGACACCGCGCGAGCGTTGGGCATTTCCCGCAAGACCCTCTATAACAAGATGCGTCGCTACGGCTTGCTTTAGGGCAGGGGTGTGTCGGGCTTAGTACGCCGGTGCGGGATCGTCAGCTCGCGACGGGGGACCGGCGTGGCGGATGACACCCACCGAAGGTGGTAGAAGCCGGTCCACGTCATTCGTATTCCCGGGCAGATATGCCCATGCCTGTACGTCCCCCAGCGTATCGACCGCGTCGAGCACTGCTGCCATCCCGTCGGGCAGTGCGTTCGGGTCAGAGCCGGGCGCCGCTTGTGCGCCGGGAGCGACGATCAGTCCGCTGGGCCTGATTTCCAGCGCGGCTTCCAGCTGGCCGATGTCGTGAATGCGAACCGCAGTGTGCAGGCCTCGGCTGGACGCTTGCTGGAGAAATGCCAACTCGTCTGCGTACCGGAATCCGGAGTGCGCCAGCGCGGAGGCGGTTTCGCCGTCGAGGGCGCCGACGCTCGGCCAATTGACCACGCCGGCCACGCCACGCTCGCACAGGGCGTCGAGGAGGTCGTCGGTGCGGCGAAACGGGTCGTGTACCAGCATGCCTGCGAACACGCCGCTTCTCGGACGCTCGCCGTTCAGCGCCTCGAGCAGTGTGCCGTTGGCATCACCAACCGGCAGTGCACAAGCGATTTCACCAAGCTCCCAGGGCAGTGACGCTGCGAGCGGGCTGATGATCACGAGCTCACCGTCGGCCGGCCGGTCGTCCTCGACGTGATCGACGAGCTGGCCGTTCACCCCCTGTACGAGCGCGTTCGAACCGTTTCCCAAATTGAGTAATCCTGCGTAATTCCGTAACCCCGGGCCTCGATATTACCCGACGGGCGCGCTCTTTTGGGATCGGCAAACGCCCGTAATACCCAAGACGTTGCTGTTGGAACGGGTTGTGCAAACGACGAAGCTCGGAGGCAAGCGTCGTGCGGCGCACGCCGGCGATATCGCGATACTGAAGACTTCAGGGAGGAGAAAAATGACCGGTAAGGCCTACGTCATAGGAACCTGCGACACCAAAGGTCCGGAGCTGCGATACGCCTGCGATCTCCTGGAGGCGGCGGGGATTACCCCCGTGTTGGTGGATATCGGTATCCGCAGCGATGGGACGGGCGTCGACATTACGGCAATGGAGGTCGCAGGCCATCACCCCTGGGGTATCGATGCGGTTTTCGTGGACGACCGTGGCCAGGCCGTGACCGCGATGGCGCAGGCCCTGCAGCGCTTCCTGCCCGCGCAGCCGGACCTGGGCGGCGTTCTGGGGATGGGCGGATCCGGTGGCACGGCGATGATCGCGCCGGCGTTGCAGGAGCTCGACGTCGGCATTCCCAAGGTGCTCGTCTCCACGGTCGCCTCCGGGAACGTCGCGCCCTACGTGGGTCCCGCTGACATCGCCATGATGCCCTCGGTCACCGACGTTGCCGGTCTCAACCGGATATCCCGGCGCGTGCTGGGAAACGCCGCCCACGCGCTTGCGGGCATGCTGGCCAGTCCCGTACCGGTAGCCACCGACGACAAACCCGCCATCGGACTCACCATGTTCGGGGTCACGACGGCCTGCGTGGGCCAGGTCACCGAGCGGTTGGAGGCGCAGTATGACTGCCTCGTCTTCCATGCGGTGGGCACCGGCGGGCAGTCCATGGAGAAGCTGGTGGACAGCCGGATGCTCGCCGGGGTGCTGGACATCACGACCACCGAAGTCTGCGACCTGCTCATGGGCGGCGTGTTCAGTGCCGGCGAAGGCCGCCTGGATGCGATTGCCCGTACCGGCGTGCCCTATGTCGGCTCGTGCGGGGCGCTGGACATGGTGAACTTCGGCGCCCCGGAGACCGTGCCGGAGCACTATCGCGGGCGGACATTCTACGAGCACAACCCCCAGGTGACGCTGATGCGCACGACACCCGAGGAGAACGCGCGCATGGGCCACTGGATCGGCGAGAAGCTCAACCGCTGTCCCGGAAAAATGCGGTTTCTGCTGCCCGAAGGTGGCGTCTCCGCCATCGACGCGCCCGGACAGCCGTTCCATGACCCTGAGGCGGATGCCGCATTGTTCCAGGCGCTCGAGCACACGGTGGTGGAGAGTGATGACCGCCGGGTGATCCGCCTGCCATACAACGTCAACGACCGGGCGTTCGCCGAGGCGCTGATCGAGCATTTCCACGAAATCGCGAATGTAGAATGAGGGAACAGACTATGACCCGATGGAGCCGCGAGGCGCTCGCCAACCGTTTCCAGGACATGGTGCGCCGGGGGGAGCCCATTATCGGTGGCGGCGCCGGCACGGGTTTGTCGGCCAAGTGCGAGGAGGCTGGTGGCATCGACCTGATCGTCATCTACAACTCCGGGCGCTATCGCATGGCCGGACGCGGCTCGCTGGCCGGGCTTCTCGCCTATGGCAATGCCAACGATGTAGTCCTGGAAATGGCCAGGGAAGTGCTGCCCGTCGTAGACCATACGCCGGTGCTCGCCGGCGTGAACGGCACCGATCCGTTCATGGACGTCGATTATTTCCTCGCGCAGCTCAGTGACATCGGCTTTGCAGGCGTGCAGAACTTTCCCACTGTCGGGCTCATCGACGGCAACTTCAGGGCGAATCTGGAGGAGACGGGGATGAGCTACGCGCGCGAGGTGGAGCTGATCGCTCGGGCACGGGCGGCGGAGATGCTGACGACGCCCTATGTCTTCTCCGAGGCCGACGCCGTCGCCATGGCCGAGGCGGGCGCCGACATCATCGTCTGTCACATGGGGCTGACCACCGGTGGCAGCATCGGTGCCGAGACCGCCATGAGCCTGGCCGACTGCGTTCCGGCGATCAACGCCTGGATCGATGCTGCCCGCAGCGTACGCCCGGACATCGTCGCGCTGTGTCACGGTGGCCCCATCGCCATGCCGGAGGACGCCCGCTACATACTCACCCATTGCCCGGGCTGCAACGGATTCTACGGTGCATCCAGTATGGAAAGACTGCCCGTGGAGACAGCCCTCACCGAGCAGACACGGGTGTTCAAGCGAATCGGGTCGCGGGACTGAGCGTTGCCGCACCGTCGGGTGCCGGACGCGTCGTCGTCCGGCCGCGGCGTGACAGGGTTTCCCTGAGCCTTGCTGTGACTATTGCGTGGCGAACAATATTGTTGCGTATTTCACTGGAAACATTGATGCAGGCGTCATTCTGCGGGCGTTCCTTTGTTTTCACGGTAGTGAGTATGGCAACTGACAGTCAGCGTTGCGCGGTGCTCGGGAAATTGCAACTGTTCAACCGACCAAAAAATTGAGTCTAAGGAGGGACACTGTCACCGTCGTAATCCCCTTTGAGCGGGGCACCTCTCCGACGCGAGCCGGCGTGAAGACCTAGACGCCCTGCTCGGTCGTAATCCCCTTTGAGCGGGGGCACCTCTCCGACCAAGATGTGGAGCACAAGGGCAAGAAGCTCCGAGGTCGTAATCCCCTTTGAGCGGGGGCACCTCTCCGACACCAGGTGACATCAACAGTACGCCCCGCACTGCGTCGTAATCCCCTTTGAGCGGGGGCACCTCTCCGACCCGGGATCGATGGTCACGCCGTACGGACGTCGTCGTCGTA
>NZ_JBNAZM010000056.1:0-27051 GCF_051195215.1 Arhodomonas sp. AD133
AGGCCCAAACTCCGGCCGCCTGATGGCGCTCTCACCATCGCCCGTTCAGGCTCATCTCTGGATTGGAAAGGACTCCCTGATTCCCCTGATCCGCGAGACTAACCAGCGAATGCGGCGCGGCAGACGGCAAACAGCCAGCCCGGAAAGATCCCCAGGGCGAGAATGGCGGCCCCGTTGAGGCCACAGACCCACCGCACCGCCGTGGAGGCCGGCACGGCGTGAGCATGTCCTTCGATGCGCTCGAAATACACGGCCTTGAGCACCCGAAGATAGTAGAAGGCACTGATGACCGCGAACAGCACCGCCACCACCGCCAGCCACACGTGGCCCGCGTCCACCACGGCCTTGAGAACGGCCCACTTGGCATAGAAACCCACGGTACCGGGCACGCCCGTCATCGAGAACATGACCAGCAGCATCACCAGCGCCATGCCGGTACTGCGGTCGTTGAGACCGGAGAGATCATCGATGCGCTCGGCCTCGTCGTCCCGACGCGAAAGTACGATGATCATGCCGAACGCCGCTGCCGCCATGAGCGAGTAGCTGATGGCATAGAACAGTGCCGCCGCATAGCCCTCGTCGTTGCCGGCAATGAAACCGAGAAACAGAAAGCCGATATGCGCGATGGTCGAATACGCGAGCAGGCGCTTGAAATTCGTCTGCACCAGCGCGAACAACGAGCCAACGGCGAGCGAGGCCACCGCGACCATCATCGCCATCACCTGCCAGTCGCCGTGCAGCTCACCGAGGCCGCCGGCGATGAGGCGCAGGAACAACGGCACGGCCGCGATCTTCGAGACGGTACCGATGAACATCGTCGTCGGTGTCGCCGCCCCCTGATAAACATCGGGGACCCACATGTGGAACGGCACGGCACCGAACTTGAAGGCCACCCCGACGAGCGCGAACGTCAGGCCGAAGCCGAGCAGCAGGTTGTCATCACCACTTGCCGCCGCCTGGGCGATAGTCGCGAACTCGAGGCTGCCGGCGCCGCCATAGATCATCGACATGCCGTAGAGCAGCATGCCGGAAGACAGCGCGCCGAGCACGAAGTACTTCAGCGCCGCCTCGGAGGCGATGCGGCTGTCACGGTCGAAAGCGACCATGGCATAGAGCGAGAGCGACATCAGCTCCAGGCCCAGATACAGCGTGAGCATGTTCGCCGCCGAGGAGATGACGAAGCCGCCGAGCACGCCGAACAGGCCGATGAGATAGAACTCGCCCCGCAGCAGCCCGCGTTGACGCAGGTAGTCGCGGCTATAGGCGAAAGCGAGGAACGCGAACGCGGCGATGGCGACCTTCAACACCGCCGCCAGGCTGTCGGCGGCATAGGTGCCGTTGAAATCCACCACGTTCTCGCCCCATTGCGCCTGCACTGCGAGCCACATGGCCACGAGCAGCGTGACCTGGACCAGGTAGAACGCCGGCGCGCTCTCCTTGCCCCGGGCGAACAGGTCCACCACCAGCACCACGCAGAGCATGGCGAACAGCCACAGCTCCGGAAGCGCCAGGGAGAAATTCGGCATCACGAACGTCATAGTTACCCTCAAACCGGTTCCGTTGGACGTGCCGTCCCGTTCAATCCCGTGGGCGTCAGCCGCCCGCCATCACACGTTCGGCCAGCGCCTGCAGCGATGGCTCCATGACCTCGACCAGTGGCTGCGGCCAGATACCGAGCGCGAGCACGGCCAGCGCCAGCACGCCGAGGACCAGGAACTCACGCCGGCTCACGTCCGACAGCGCAGCGACCTCCTCGTTGGCCACCTCACCGTAGACGACCCGCTTGATCATCCACAGCGTATAGCCCGCCGCCAGTACCAGCGTGGTGGCGGCGAGGAAAGCGAACCAGAAATCGGCCTTGAACGCCGCCAGGATCACCATGAACTCGCCGACGAAGCCCGAGGTGCCGGGCAGCCCCGCGTTCGCCATGGCGAAGAGCACGAAGAACCCGGCAAACACCGGCATCCGGTTGGCGACCCCGCCATAATCACGAATCATGCGCGTGTGCATACGGTCGTAGAGCACGCCGACGCACAGGAACATCGCCGCGGAGACGAAGCCGTGGGAGATCATCTGCACGGCCCCGCCCTCCAGCGCGAGCACCACGCCGCTGTCACCCGCGCCGGTATTCGCCGCGATCCCGAAAATGGCGAAGAAACCGAGCGTGACGAAGCCCATGTGGGCGACCGAGGAATAGGCGATGAGCTTCTTCATGTCCTCCTGCACGATCGCCACCAGGCCGATGTAGACCACCGCAATCAACGACAGGGCGATCATCAGCCAATCCAGCTCCAGGCTCGCCCCGGGTGTGATCGGGAGGCTGAAGCGGAGGAAGCCATAGCCGCCGATTTTCAGCATGATCGCCGCCAGAATCACCGAGCCGCCGGTCGGAGCCTCCACGTGTGCATCCGGCAGCCAGGTGTGCACCGGCCACATCGGCACCTTCACGGCGAATGCGGCGAGGAAGGCCAGGAACAGCAGCACCTGAACCCCCGGCGCGAGGCCCAGGCCGTAGAAGTCCAGAATCGAGAAGCTATCGGCCTGGAACTGGAGATAAATCAGCGCCACCAGCATCAGCACGGAGCCGAGGAAGGTGTACAGGAAGAATTTGAGCGTCGCGTAAATGCGGTTAGGCCCGCCCCATATCCCGATGATGAGGAACATGGGGATCAGCATCGCCTCCCAGAATACGTAGAACAGGATGGCGTCGAGGGCGCTGAACACACCCACCATGATGCCTTCCATCACCAGAAAGGCGGCGAGGTATTGCTGCGGCTTGTAACGGATCACTTCCCAACCGGCGATCACCACCAGCACCGTGGCGAAGGTGGTGAGCAGGATCAGCGGCAGGGAGATGCCGTCGATTCCCAGGTAATACTCGACGCCGAAGGTCTCGATCCACGCCGCCCGCTCCACGAACTGCATCGCCGCGGTGCCGGTCTCGAATTCACCCCACAGCGCCAGGCTCAGCACGAACGTCACCGCACTCACGCCGAGCGCCAGACGGCGAGTGAACTCCGGTGCCCGTTCGCCGGTCACCATCACCGCGACACCGCCCAGGATGGGCAGCCAGATGAGCAGGCTCAGCAGAGGCCAACCTTCAAACATTCGTCCGTTCCTTGCCGTCGATGGATCGAGATCCGCTCAAGGCGGGGCTATCAGCGCAGCGCATCACGCGAACCAGCCCCGGGTCGTTCCCAGTAGCCACGTCATCAGAATCAGCAGGCCGATGATCATGGCGAAGGCATAGTGGTACAGGTAACCCGACTGGACGCCCCGCAAGGTCGCCGCCATACGGCCGATCACGCGCACGGTTCCATGGATCAGCACACCGTCGATGAGACCGACATCCCCGCCTTTCCACAGCGCCCGGCCAATGCCGCGACCGGTGGCGGCGAACCCGTTGATCCACAGCTCGTCGAAGCCGTACTTGCGCTCGAGCACCCTCTGCACCGGTGCCAAGCGGTCACGCACGCCAGGCAGCAGATCAGGGCGCCGGAAGTACAGCAGCCAGGCCACCACGACACCGGCCAAAGCCAGCCAGAATGCCGGATTCACGAGCGCGTGAAACCCGAACGAGATGGGGCCGTGCCAGACATGTGCGCCCATTTCCGCGAGCACGTCATTGCCTTCAGCCACGAACAGGGAACCGCCGAAGTAGTCGCCGAACAGCATCGGCCCCGTCGTGAACAATCCGATCGCCACCGACGGAATCGCCAGCAAAATCAGCGGAACCGTGACCACACGCGGGCTCTCGTGTAGGTGCTCGCGGGTGTGCTCGTCCATGCGCTCGCGGCCGTGGAACACCATGAAGAACAACCGGAACGAATACAGCGCGGTGACGAACACGCCGAGCAGCACGCACCAGTAAGCGAACCCGGCCCCCGGACGCCCGGCCTCGGCAGCGAGGTGCGCTGCCTCGATAATGGCGTCCTTGGAGTAGTAACCGGAGAAGAACGGTGTACCGATGAGCGCCAGAGAACCGATCAGCATGGTCCAGTAGGTCACCGGCATGTAACGGCGCAACCCGCCCATCTCCGACATGTCCTGCTTGTGGTGCATGGCGATGATGACCGAGCCCGCCCCCAGGAACAGCAGCGCCTTGAAGAACGCGTGTGTCATCAGGTGGAAGACGCCAGCGGCATACGCGGAGGCACCCAGCGCAACGAACATGTAGCCGAGCTGCGAGAGTGTGGAATACGCGATCACCCGCTTGATGTCGTTCTGCACCAGCCCGACGAGCCCCATGAAGAACGCGGTGAGCGCACCGATGACGAGAATGAGCGACAGCGCGACCTCGGAGAGCTCGTAGAGCGGCGACATGCGCGCCACCATGAAGATGCCCGCGGTCACCATGGTGGCCGCGTGGATCAACGCGGAGATCGGCGTCGGGCCTTCCATGGAGTCAGGCAACCAGACGTGCAGCGGCACCTGCGCGGATTTGCCCATCGCGCCGATGAACAACAATACACAGGCCACGCTCGCCACCATCATCTCACCGCCGAACAGTGACATGGTCTGAGCCGGGAGAGACTGTGCCGTGTCGAACACCGCCGCGTAATCGAGGCTGCCGTAATACATCCAGACGGTGGCGATCCCGAGCAGGAAGCCGAAATCCCCGACCCGGTTGACCAGAAAGGCCTTAAGGTTCGCGAATACCGCCGTCGGGCGGTTGAGCCAGAAGCCAATGAGCAGATAGGAGACAAGACCCACCGCCTCCCAGCCGAAGAACAGCTGCAGGAAATTGTTCGCCATCACCAGCATCAGCATGGAGAAGGTGAACAGGTTGATGTAGCTGAAGAAGCGCTGGTAGCTCGCACGTCCGGCACCGCTTGCCTCGGGCCAGTTGTGCTCGTCATCGGCCATGTAGCCGATGGTGTAGATGTGGACCATGAGCGAGACGAAGGTCACCACGACCATCATCATCGCCGTGAGCCGGTCGACGAGCACGCCCACCTCGAGCGTGAGGCCGTCGATGGCGGCCCAGGTGTAGAGCGCCCCGTCGAACGGCGCCACCGAACCGGTGAGCAGGCCGATCAACGTCACGAAGGATAGCAGGCAGGACAACCCCACCGCGGCGATAGTCAGCCTGTGAGCACCGGTACGCCCAATGCGTTGACCAAACAGGCCGGCGATCGCGGCACCGATCAGCGGTGCCAGGATGATGGCGATATATACGGTCTGCATGCGCTCAGCCCTTCATGCTGTCCAGGTCGCCCACATTGATCGTGTCGCGGTTGCGGAAAAGCACCACGAGGATGGCCAGGCCGATGGCCGATTCCGCCGCAGCCACGGTGAGGATGAAGAACACGAATACCTGTCCGTGAATGTCGCCGAGAGCGCTCGAGAAGGCGATGAAGTTGAAATTCACCGCCAGCAGGATGAGCTCGATCGACATCAACAGGATCAGAGCGTTCTTGCGGTTGAGAAAGATGCCGGCGACACCGAGGCTGAACAGGATCGCCCCGAGCACCAGATAATGCGACAGTTCCAGCATGTCTGCGTCCCGACGGTCGTGGGATTATTCGTTTACTCGTGTTTGTCTGCGCTCATGCGCACCAGGCGGAGCCGCTGGTCCTTGCGCACCCGTACCTGACGGGCGACATCCTGGTGCTTGGTACCCTCGCGCCGGCGCAGGGTGAGCATGATCGCGGCGACGATCGCGAGCAGCAGCACCACCGACGCGACCTCGAAGGGATAAACGTAAACGGTGTAGAGCACATTACCGATAAGCGCGGTATTGCTTACATCGGTACCGACCCCCCCGAGCGTTTCGCCACCTTCGGCGAGGCCCACCGCCCCGAGCTGCCCCGAGCCCACCACCAGCAGCATCTCCAGCAGCATGGCGACACCCACCATCGCGCCGATGGGCAGATAGCGGGCGAAACCTTCGCGCAGCGGCGCCAGATTGATGTCGAGCATCATCACCACGAACAGGAACAGCACCATGACCGCGCCGACGTAGACGAGCACCAGTGCGATTCCCAGGAACTCGGCCTGCGCCATCAGCCACAGCACGCCGCTGTTGAAGAACGCCAGCACCAGAAAGAGTGCCGAGTGCACCGGATTGCGCGCGGTGATGACCATGGTGGCTGCGAAGATCAGCACCGCCGCGAATAGGTAGAAGATGATCAGCTCAATCACGTCGCCTGCTTCCTAGGGCCGGTTAACGGTTACCAAGCATGCCCTGTTGGGGGATTTGCCCGCCGGTGCCTACCGGTACGGGGCGTCGGCCGCGCGATCCCGGGCCAGCTGTTCCTCGTACTCGTCGCCGAAGGCGAGCAGCTCGTTCTTGTGCACGATCTGCTCGCCGCGCTCCTCGAAGTGATACTCGAACACGCGCGTCTCGACGATGGAGTCCACCGGGCAGGACTCCTCGCAGAAGCCGCAGTAAATGCACTTGAACAGGTCTATGTCGTAGCGCGTGGTCCGGCGCGTACCGTCCTCGCGGGGCTCGGACTCGATCGTGATGGCCAGCGCCGGGCACACGGCCTCGCAGAGCTTGCAGGCGATGCAACGCTCTTCGCCGTTGGGATAACGGCGCAGCGCATGCCGCCCGCGAAAGCGCGGTGACTGCGGCGCCCGCTCGTCCGGATACTCGATCGTGTACTTGTCGTCAAACAGGTGCCGGCCGGTGAGCTTCAGACCCTTGACCAGCTCCACCAGCAGGAAGCTGTTGAAGAAGTCGCGCACTGCTTGCATGTAAGCCTCCAGCTTATTGGGGCCTTTTGACAGGTCCTAGAACCACGGGCCGAACCCGGTGAGGATGAACACCGATTCGACGACCAGCCAGACCACGGTTACGGGGATCAGGACCTTCCAGCCCAGGCGCATGATCTGGTCGTAGCGATAGCGCGGGAAAGTGCCGCGGAACCAGATGTAGCAGAACAGGAAGAACGCGGCCTTGAGGCAGAACCAGATGATCCCCGGTACCACGTCGAAGATCGGACCCAGCAGCGGCAGCCCATGGAATGGCGAGTACCACCCCCCCAGGAACATGATCGCGGCAAGGCCGGAGATCATGATCATGTTCGCGTACTCGGCCAGGAAGAAGACGGCGAACGCCATGCCCGAGTATTCCACGTGAAAGCCGGCGACGATCTCGGACTCGCCCTCGGCGACGTCGAACGGCAGGCGGTTGGTCTCCGCCACACCGGAAATCCAGTAAACGATGAATAGCGGCAGCAGCGGCAGCCAGAACCAGTTCCAGATCGGCCCCTGCTGCGCCTCCACGATCTCGCTGATGTTGAGGCTGCCGGCAGCCATGAGCACACCCACCAGCGCAAAGCCCATGGCAATCTCGTAAGACACCACCTGGGCACCGGCTCGCAGTGCCCCGAGCAGCGCGTACTTCGAGTTGGACGCCCAGCCACCGAGGATAATGCCGTAGACGCCCAGCGACGCCATCGCGAGCACGTACAGCAGGCCCGCGTTGATGTCCGCGATGACGAGACCGTCTCCCACCGGCAGCACCGCCCATACGGCCAGTGCCGGCATGATCGAGAGCATGGGGGCAAGCACGAACAGACCGCGATTGGCGCTCTGCGGCAGCACGATCTCCTTGAGCATGAGCTTCAGCGCGTCGGCGATCGGCTGCAGCAATCCGTAAAAGCCCACGCGATTGGGGCCGCGGCGCAGCTGGATCCAGCTGATCACCTTGCGCTCGGCGTAAGTCATGTACGCCACGGCAAGCAGCAGGGGCACCAGCAATGCCACGATCTTGGCGAGTATCCACGCCAGTTCGATGATTTCCGACATGCCTTTCTCGCTTGTTCTCCGGTTGCAGTCCGCGCGACCGAATCAGGGCCTGTTGTCGTGTCCCGAGCACGCGGCGCCCGGGGCCATGTCAACAGCCCTATGCGCGGGCCAGCTTCACCTCGCCGATAATCGGGCCAAGCCCCTCGCTGCCCTCGACGCCGCTGTCCACCCAGACGGTATCGGCGGGTACGGCGTCGTCCACCGCAAGCGGCAGACGGCGTTCGACACCGCCCTGGGTGACCATCACCCAATCGCCGTCAGCGACATCCAGTGCCTGTGCGGTCTGCGGCGCTACCGCTGCGACCGCACCCCGCGCCTGCGGCGTACGCTGCAATGCCTGGCCGCGCCGAACGAGCGGATCCGTACCATAGAGAGCGACACCACCGACGCGCAGCAACCCTTCCAGACGCACCGGCTCCGCCACGGCACCGCGCCAGGCGTCACCGCCCGGAGTCGCAGTCGCCGCGCGCTCGCGAACCTCCACGTGGATCTCATCCGGTGCCTGGTAGTCGAAGCCTTCCAGACCGAGCAGATTGCCGAGCACACGCAGCACACGCCAGCCCGGACGCGCCTCGCCGACCGGACGGCCGACGCCGGCGAAAGTCTGCCAATCGCCCTGGGCGTTGACGAAAGTGCCGGCGGTCTCGCCGAACGTGGCCACCGGCAGGATGACATCGGCCCAGGCCTTCATCGCTTCCGTCACCCAGGGCGAGAACGCCAGGGTGAACTCCGCCTCCGCCAGCGCCCGGGTACCACCCGCGCCGTCCCGGAAGTCGTGCTCGGGCTCGAGGCCGAAGGTCACGAACCCGGGTTTGCCGGCGGCGAGCATCCCGTCCGCGGTCTCACCACCGGCCTTGCGACCGCCAACCGCGCGGTGCGGCACGGCGCCGGCAAGCCATCCACCGGCACTGTTGGCCCCACTGGTGAGAACACCGAACGTCGCGCCGGTCAGCTCCGCGATCAATGCCGCGAGGGCTCGCAGTTCGGAACCGGCTGGATGTCCCTCCACAAGCCCACCGGTGAACACCGCTTTGCGATCGCCGGATCGCAGAGCCTCGGCAATTCCCCGATGGCGATCGGTGACCGTGACGTCATAGCACCCGGTCCATTCCGGCAGCGCCGCCTCCGACTGCTCCGCGGCGGCCGCGGCGATCGCCGCCACCTCGCGGGTCAACGTTGAAGCCGGCGTCACGAGCTCCTCGGCCGGTTCGTAATTCCAGTCGAACGCGCGCGGGTTGGCGAACATGATCCGGCCGCCGGCGCATGCGGCCTTGCGCAGGCGCAGGTTGAGCAGCGGCTGCTCCCAGCGCGTGTAACCGCCGACCACCAGCGCCGCATCGAGTCGTTCGATCTCGGCGATCGACAGGCCGAGGTAAGGCCAGGCCGGTGCCCGGTCGTCATCCCGGAAATCCGCCTGGCGCAGGCGATGATCGATGTGATCGCTGCCCAGCGCGCGCATCAGGCGGGCGAGCAGGTACATCTCCTCGGTGGTCGCGCTCGGGGAGACCAGCGCGCCGAGCCCGTCGCTGCCGTGGCGGGAAATGATGCCGCGCAGGCCCTCGACCGCGCGCTCCAGGGCCGTTTCCCAGTCGGTCTCGCGCCACTCGCCATTGTCCTTGACCAGCGGCCGCTGCAAGCGGTCTTCGCTGTAGATGCCCTCGTAGCTGTAGCGGTCGCGATCGGCGATCCAGGTTTCGTTGACCGCCTCGTTCTCCCGCGGAACGATACGCTTGACGGTGCCGCGCACGTGATGGAGGTTCACGTTCGCGCCAATGGCATCATGGGGGCTCACCGAAGGGTGACTGAGCATCTCCCAGGCGCGGGCGCGGAAGCGGAAGGGCTTGTTGGTAAGCGCACCGACGGGGCAGAGGTCGATGATGTTGCCGGATAGCTCCGAGTGAACCCCGCGCCCCACCCAGGTACCGATCTCAGTGTGCTCGCCCCGGAACATGCCGCCAAGCTCGGAGGTTCCGGCGATTTCGTCGAGGAAGCGCACGCAGCGGGTGCAATGGATGCAGCGCGTCATCTCCGTGGCCACCAGCGGCCCAAGGTCCTCGTCCTTGACGACGCGCTTGCGCTCGACGAAGCGGGAAACGCTCCGCCCATAGCCCATGGAGACGTCCTGAAGCTCGCACTCCCCACCCTGATCGCAGATCGGGCAGTCCAGCGGATGGTTGATGAGCAGGAACTCCATCACCCCGCGCTGCGCCTTGAGCGCGCGCTCCGACTGCGTCGCCACCACCATGCCATCGCCAACCGCCGTGGCACAGGCCGGCAGCGGCTTCGGCGCCGGACGACCGTTCATTTCCACGTCGACGAGGCACATGCGGCAGTTCGCCGGGGCGGAGAGCTTGCGATGGTAGCAAAAGCGCGGGATGTCGATTCCCTGCTCATCGGCCACCTGAATGATGCTCGCACCCTTCGGGGCCTCGATCTCGCGACCGTCGATGGTCACGGTCACGGTGTTCGGCTTGGTGTCCTCGACCTTCGCGTTCATGCTGCCGCCTCGACCATGGAGCGCTTGTGCTCGATGTAGTACTCGAACTCGTGCCGCCAGTGCTTGAGCACGCCCTGCACGGGCCAGGCCGCCGCCTCGCCGAAGGCGCAGATCGTATGCCCGGCGATTTGCCCTGCCGCGGCTTCGAGCAGCTCGAGGTCCTCCGACCGCCCGCGACCCTCGTAAATACGCTTGATCACCCGGTGCATCCAGCCTGTGCCTTCACGGCACGGGGTGCACTGGCCACAGGACTCCGCGTAGTAGAACCGGGAGATGCGCAGGATCGCCTTGACCATGTCGGTGGTCTCGTCCATGACCACGACCGCCCCCGAGCCGAGGCCGGATCCGGCCTTCTGGATGGCGTCGTAGTCCATGGTCAGCTCCATCATGGTCTCCGCCGGGAGCATGGGCATGGAGGATCCGCCCGGGATCACCGCCTTGAGCCGGCGCCCCTCGCGCATGCCCCCAGCCATCTCGAGGAGATCCTTGAACGGCGTGCCCAGCGGGATCTCGAAGTTGCCCGGCTTGGCCACGTGCCCCGAAACGGAGAAGATCTTGGTACCGCCGGCGTTGGGGATACCCAGATCCAGGAACCAGTCGGCCCCGTTGCGGATGACGGACGGGACCGAGGCGAGGGTCTCGGTGTTGTTGATGGTCGTCGGCCGGCCGTAGACGCCGAACTGCGCGGGAAACGGCGGCTTGTTGCGCGGCTGGCCCTTCTTGCCCTCTAGCGACTCCATCAGCGCCGATTCTTCGCCGCAGATGTAAGCACCGGCGCCGATGTGGTTGTAGAGCTCGAAGTCGAATCCGGAACCAAGAATGTTCTCGCCCACATAGCCCTGCTCGCGGGCTTCGGCGAGGGCCTGCTCCATGCGCTCGAACGGCTCCTTCATGAACTCGCCGCGGAGGTAGTTGTAGCCGTGGGTCGCGCCCATGGCATAGCCGGCGATGACCATGCCCTCGATAAGCGCGTGGGGGTTGTAGCGCAGGATATCGCGATCCTTGCAGGTCCCCGGCTCGGACTCATCGGAGTTACAGAGCAGGTACTTCGCCCCCGGCGCGTCCTTGGGCATGAAGCTCCACTTCATGCCCGCGGGAAATCCCGCCCCGCCGCGGCCGCGCAGCGACGACTTCTTGACTTCCTCGATGACATCCTCACGGGACATGCCATCGGCGAGCACTCGCTTCAGTGCCTGGTAGCCACCGACCTTGAGGTAGTTCTCCAGCGTCCAGGGCTCGTCGAATTGGAGCGTCGCGTAGCAGACCTCGTTTGCCATGGCTACTCCAGGTTATCCAGGATTTGGTCGGCTTTTTCCGGCGTGAGGTGCGTGTGGTACTCCTCGTCCACCAGCATCATGGGCGCGCCGGTGCATCCCGCCAGGCACTCATCCTCCTGCTTGAGGGTGATGCGCCCGTCCGGCGTGGTTTCGCCGACCTTGATACCGAGCTTGCGCTCGATATGCTCGAGCAACTCTTCGCCGCCGCAGAGCATGCACGAGATATTCGTGCAGACATTGACCTTGTGGCGGCCCACCGGCTGGGTGTCGAACATGGAGTAGAACGTCGCCACCTCATAAACCTTCACCGGCGGCAAGCCCAAGTAATCGGCGACGGCGTCGACGAGCTCGCGGGACAGCCAGCCGCCATTGCCCTCCTGGGCGATGTGCAACGCAGGAATCACTGCCGAGCGCCGCCCCTTCTCGTCATCGGGGTACTTGGCGAGCCAGTGATCGATCTCCTCGCGCTGGTGGGGGGTTAGATGCTTGTCTGCCAGACGCTCGGCGCTCACCGGTCGACCTCCCCGAATACGATGTCCATCGTGCCCATGACGGTGACCACGTCAGCGAGCATGTGTCCGCGAACCATCTCGTCCATCGCCGCCATGTGTGGAAACCCGGGCGCGCGCAGCTTCAGCCGGTACGGCTTGTTGGCACCGTCGGAGACGATGTACGCGCCGAACTCCCCTTTGGGCGCCTCCACCGCCGCGTACACCTCACCGGCAGGCACGGTGTAACCCTCGGTGAAGAGCTTGAAGTGGTGAATGAGGGACTCCATGTCGTCCTTCATCTGCTCGCGGGTGGGCGGTGTGACCTTGTGGTCCTCCAGCCGCACCGGCCCCTCGTTGTGCTGCAGCCACCGCGCACACTGCTTGATGATGCGCACGGACTGACGCATTTCCTCGATACGCACCAGGTAGCGGTCATAGCAATCGCCGTTGGTACCCACCGGGATGTCGAAGTCCATGCGGTCGTAGACCTCGTAGGGTTGCTTCTTGCGCAAATCCCACTCGACGCCGGAGCCGCGCAGCATCGGTCCGGTAAAGCCCAGCTGCAGAGCGCGCTCCGGCGGCACGACGGCGACGTCCACCAGGCGCTGCTTCCAGATGCGATTGTCCGTGAGCAGCGTTTCGAACTCGTCGATGACGCCCGGGAAGCGCTCGCAAAAGGCTTCGATGAAGTCGAGCATCGAGCCCTGGCGGTCGCGGTTGAGGCGTTTCAAGTCGGCCTCGCTGCGGTGCGGGGACGGCTCGTAGCACGACATCTGCCGGGGCAGGTCACGGTTGACGCCGCCCGGGCGATAGTAGGTCGCGTGCAGGCGTGCGCCGCTGACCGCCTCGTAGACGTCCATGAGCTCTTCGCGCTCGCGGAACGCATAAAGGAATACGGTCATCGCACCCACGTCCAGCCCGTGCGCACCGATCCACAGCAAGTGATTGAGGATCCGGGTGATCTCATCGAACATCACCCGAATGTACTGGGCGCGCTCCGGTGGCGTGACCCCGAGCAGCTTCTCGATGGCGAGCACGTAGGCGTGCTCGTTGCACATCATGGACACGTAGTCGAGACGGTCCATGTAGCCGATGCTGTGATTGAAAGGCTTGGTCTCGGCGAGCTTTTCCGTCGCCCTGTGCAACAGCCCGATGTGCGGGTCCGCGCGGCGAACCGTCTCGCCGTCCATCTCGAGGACGAGGCGAAGCACGCCGTGTGCGGCGGGATGCTGCGGCCCGAAGTTTACCGTGTAGCTGCTAATCTCAGGCATCGGCGCCACCTTTCTCACCGGCCGCGGAATCGGCGTAGCGATTGTCCTCGCGAATGACCCGCGGCACCGTCACACGCGGCTCGATGCTCACCGGCTCGTAGACCACGCGCCCCTTCTCCTCGTCGTAGCGGACCTCGACGTTGCCGATCAGGGGAAAGTCCTTGCGGAAGGGGTGGCCGACGAAGCCGTAGTCCGTGAGGATGCGGCGCAGGTCGGGATGCCCGTCGAAGACGATACCGTACAGATCGAACGCCTCGCGCTCGAACCAGTCGGCACAACGCCAGATCGGCACCACCGAATCGAGGACCGGGAAATTGTCGTCAGCGGCATAACAACGCACCCGCAGTCGCGCATTGTGCGTCAGCGACAGCAGGTGATAGACGGCTGCGAAACGCCGCCCCGTGCTCGAGCGGATTTCCTGGACACCGTAGATACCGGTCAGCCCCAGCCGCCCGGTGGTAAAACCGTCGACGCCACGGCTGAAGCCGATACCGGTTGCCTCCTGGGTGATCCATTCATCTTCGCCATAGGCACCGTAGTCCACGCCCGCGATGTCGATGAGCTCGGCGAAGGCGAGATCGTCGCGATCACGCAGCTCCTGCATGGCGCCGTAAAGATCGTCGGGCTCGAGCTCGATATCGACTTCGTCGTGCGCCACCGAAATGTGCCGGAGGCGGTCACCGAGCGCGTTGCGCACGCGCCGGACCAGTTCTTCCGCGGAAAGGGCCATGAGAATGCGCTCTCCTCAGCGGGCGATGGTATTGGTGCGGCGGATTTTCTTCTGCAACTGGATGATGCCGTAGAGCAGTGCCTCTGCCGTCGGCGGACAGCCTGGCACGTAAATATCCACCGGCACGATGCGATCGCAGCCGCGCACCACTGAATACGAATAGTGATAGTAGCCGCCGCCGTTGGCGCAGGAGCCCATGGAGATGACCCAACGGGGCTCGGGCATCTGGTCATAGACGCGACGCAGAGCCGGCGCCATCTTGTTGACCAGCGTGCCGGCGACGATCATGACGTCGGACTGGCGGGGCGACGGGCGGAAGATTATACCGAATCGGTCCATGTCATAACGGGCCGCGCCGGTATGCATCATTTCCACGGCGCAGCACGCGAGCCCGAAGGTCATCGGCCACAGCGAACCGGTTCGCGCCCAGTTGATCAGCTTGTCCGCGGAGGTGGTCACGAACCCCCGCTCGAGAACGCCTTCTATTCCCATTCCAGCGCCCCCTTTCTCCACTCGTAGAGGAACCCGACCAGGAGAACGCCGACGAACACCGCCATGGCGGCGAAGCCGAAGAGCCCGACCTCGTCGAGCACGATCGCCCACGGAAAGAGGAACGCGATCTCCAGGTCGAATATGATGAACAGAATGGCCACGAGGTAATAACGCACATCGAACTGCATGCGCGAATCCTCGAAGGCCTCAAAGCCGCACTCGTATGGCGCGAGCTTTTCGTCGTCCGGTCGCCGCGGCGCCAGGATAAAACCGAGCGCTGGCAGCAGTACGCCCAACCCGACGGCGAGCGCGATGAAAACGAGGATCGGCAGATAAGACTCAAGCATGGCCGCTACCCCAACGCTCTGGATGACGCCCCGAGAGGATAGGGCCCGCCTGGCGGCAGGCCGCCGGCAGTGTAGGCGAGCGGCGACACTTATGTCAAATTCGTGTCGCGCTGCATCTTCTTATAAAACAGGAAGTTACCGCGGACCGGACGGTCCGCGTAACCGAGAAGATATGGTGCGGATGGCCGGACTCGAACCGGCACGGCTTTCGCCACTGCCCCCTCAAGACAGCGTGTCTACCAGTTCCACCACATCCGCTATCTGGAAGTGTCCACCGGGCTGTCGCCCGAAAGAGCGTGCACTATAGCAAAGCACCCACTCAGACGCAATCGCCCAGCCTACTCGGCAGGCGCGGGAGCCGCCGGCTCTTCGGGCGGAGCAACGGGTGCCTCTTCAGCCGGCTCTTCCACCGCCGGCGCACCAGCCTCCATGACGCTGCCCGTCTCGTCGTAGGTACCCGCCATCATCGCCAACACAAGGCTGGTACCGAAGAAACCCGCGGCCATCACCGCCGTCACCTTGCTGAGAAACGACGCCGATCCGCGCGAGCCGAACACCGTTCCGGAGGCCCCGCTGCCGAACGCCGCCCCCGCATCCGCGCCCTTGCCATGCTGAAGCAGCACCACGGCGATCAGGCCGAGGGAAAGCAGCACATGGACGGAGAGCAACCCGCTGTAAATGGACATCTAATCGCCCCGTGTCATGGCTCGACCGCCCGGCTCAACCGGCCGTGCGGCAAATACTCAGAAAATCGTCAGGTACCAGAGACGCACCGCCGATGAGGCCACCATCGACGTCCTCCATGGCCACAAGCGCAGCGGCATTGGCGGCCTTCATGCTGCCGCCGTAGAGGATGCGTAGCCGTTCACCGTGGTCGGCGTCGAGCTGCGCCACGCGTTGACGCACGAATGCGTGCACCGCCTGCGCCTGCTCCGGCGTCGCCGTATGCCCGGTGCCAATCGCCCAGACCGGCTCGTAGGCAACCACGGCATCGGCGAACGCATCATCGCCTGCGACCTCGACGACGGCGGCGAGCTGCCGCGCGATGACCGACTCGGTTTCTCCGGCTTCACGCTCGGCGAGCGTCTCACCGACGCACAATATCGGCACCAGGCCACCAGCGAGAGCGGCCGCGAAACGCTTCGCCACCAGCTCATCGCTTTCGCCGTAATGCGTTCGACGCTCGGAGTGACCGACCAACGCATACCGACAACCGAACTCCGCCAGCATGGCAGCGCTCACTTCGCCGGTATAGGCCCCGGATGCCTGGTCCGCGACGTTCTGGGCGCCGACGCGAACGTCGCCCCCTTCACATATCGCGACCACGTCCGGCAAATGAACGAACGGCGGGAGCACGGCCACCTCCACATCGGCAAACGGTGCCCCGTCATGGATGGCCCGTGCCAGCGCGCCAGCATTGGCGCGTGTGCCGTTCATTTTCCAGTTGCCGGCGATGAGCGGTTTGCGCATTATGACGTCCCGGTCCTGTTCAGGCCGCAGAGGGTACCCGCGGCTCGAATGGAAATCAATCGGCCGCCTGCGGGGCGGTCGCGAACGCATCCGCGACGCGGTCAGCGAGCTGCCCGACGAGCCGCTCGACAGTCTCGCGCTCGCGACCTTCCACCATCACCCGCACGACCGGCTCGGTGCCCGAAGGCCGCAGCAGCACGCGCCCGGCCTCGCCAAGCTGCCCCTCGACCTCCCGCACCGCCTCGGCGACGCCGTCGACCTCCCACGGATCGCGACGCACGGCCACGGGGACATTGATCATGTGCTGGGGCAGCCGCTCCATACCCTGGCACAGCTCCGAGAGCGAGCGTCCGGTCTTGACGGCACGGCCCAGCACCTGCAACGCCGAGACCACACCGTCACCAGTACTGGTGCGGTCGAGGCAGACGATATGCCCCGAGGACTCACCGCCCAGCGTCCCCTCGCGCTCGAGCAGACGCTCCAGCACGTAGCGGTCGCCGACCTTGGTGCGCTCGAATGCCACGTCGAGCTCCCGCAACGCAAGCTCGAGGCCCAGATTGGACATGAGCGTGCCTACGACCGGACCGCGCAACTCGCCGGCATCGCGACGCTCCCCTGCAATGATCCATAGCAGGTCGTCGCCATCGAGCAGCTCGCCGTGTTCGTCGACCATGATGACCCGGTCGCCATCGCCATCGAGCGCGATACCGGCGTGGGCACCGCGTTCGGCGACCTCGCGGCGCAGCCGCTCCGGATGCAGCGAGCCGCAGTCGACGTTGATGTTCAGCCCGTCCGGATCGGTACCGACACGAAACACTTCCGCGCCGAGCTCACGAAAGACCGCCGGAGCGACCTGATAACCGGCGCCGTTGGCGCAGTCCACCACCAGACGCAGCCCCGACAGGTCGACACCCGCCCGCATCGTATGCTTGCAGAACTCGATGTACCGGCCTGTCGCATCCACCATCCGGTAGGCCTTGCCCAGGGCCTCCGAGGACACGGTCTCCAACTGCTTGTCGAGCTGTGCCTCGATCGCTTCCTCGGTGGCATCGTCGAGCTTGCGGCCGAGCGAGGAGAAGAACTTGATGCCGTTATCGTAATGGGGGTTGTGCGAGGCGCTGATCACGATCCCGGCGTTGGCCTGAAGTGTCTTCGTCAGATATGCAATCGCCGGCGTCGGCATCGGCCCGAGCAGCTGGATGTTGACTCCGGCGGCGGACAACCCCGCCTCCAGCGCCGACTCGAACATGTAGTTCGACAGCCGCGTGTCCTTGCCGATCAGCACCTGGTTATTGGTACCACGCCCGGCCAGTACGCGCCCGGCTGCCCAGCCAAGCTTGAGCATGAAGTCCGCGGTGATCGGATATTCGCCGACCCGGCCGCGGATGCCGTCAGTGCCAAAGTAACGTCTGGTCATTGCCCCCTGCCTGCCGCGCCCGCGCGGCGTACGTAGTCGACCACCGTGAGCGCGTCCACCGTGGCGGCCACGTCATGGGTACGCACGATGCGCGCCCCGGCCTGCGCTGCCAGCACCGCAGCAGCCAGGCTCCCGGCGACCCGCTCCTTGGGCGGACGGTCGACGATCTGTCCAATGAACGATTTACGCGAGAGCCCGATCAATACGGGCAGGTCGAGCGCATTGAACGCATCCAGCCTGGCGAGCAGCGTGGCGTTATGCGTCATGCTCTTACCAAACCCGAACCCCGGATCGATGACGATGCGCTCCGCCGGTATCCCCGCCTGGGTGCAAGTCGCGACGCGCTCGTGAAGGAAACCGAGAACATCCTCGACCACGTCGTCGTATTGCGGATCGAGCTGCATGTTGCGCGGCGTGCCGCGCATATGCATCAAGCACACCGGCAACCCCGTCTCGACGGCGGCGTCGAGAGCGCCGGGACGCTGAAGCGCCATGACATCATTGATCAGGCCGGCACCGGCCGCGGCCGCCGCGCGGATGACTTCCGGCTTGGTGGTATCCACAGAGATCGGCACCGAGAGCTCGCCGGCGAGCGCCTCGATCACCGGCATCACTCGCGCCAGCTCGTCGTCGACACTCACGTCCGCCGCGCCCGGTCGGGTGGACTCCCCGCCGATATCGATAATAGCGGCGCCTTCGGCGACCAGCTCCCGGGCCCGGGACAGCGCGCTGTCGGGTGAGAGGAAATCACCCCCGTCCGAAAAGGAGTCGGGGGTGACATTGAGCACGCCCATCACCACGGGCGACGTGAGATCCAGCGGTCGCCCACCGCAGTCCAGACTCGTCACTGCCATAAAGGTCAGTGTTCGCTGGCGGGCCGGCCGATCTTGTCGCGGCCACCATTTTCCTGTTCGCCTTTCTCGGCACCGCTGGGACCCGGGCTCTGGGGGCCGTCCCACCCCTGCGGCGGTCGCGGCGGCCGACCGTTCATGATGTCGTTGATCTGCTCGTGGTCGATGGTCTCGTACTTCATCAACGCATCGGCCATGGTGTGGAGTTTGTCCAGGTTCTCTTCGAGCAGTTGCTTGGCGTGCCGGTAATTGTCGTCGATGATCCGGCGCACCTCCTCGTCGATGGCGTGCGCGGTCTCGTCCGAGATGGTCTTGTGCTGGGTCACCTGGTGCCCAAGGAAGACTTCGCCCTCATCCTCGCCGTAGGCGAGCGGCCCCATGCGATCCGACAGGCCCCACTTGGTGACCATGTTGCGCGAAATCTCGGTCGCTTTCTGGATGTCATTCTGGGCACCGGTGGTCACCCGCTGGGGGCCGAAGATCATCTCTTCCGCCAGACGCCCACCAAACAGGCTCGAGATCTGACTGTTCAGGCGCTGCTTGGTAAAGCTGTAGCGGTCCTCTTCGGGGAGGAACATGGTCACGCCGAGGGCACGTCCACGCGGAATGATGGTGACCTTGTGGACCGGATCATGGTCCGGCGAAAGCAGGCCGACGATCGCGTGGCCGGATTCGTGATAGGCAGTGAGCTTCTTCTCGTCCTCGGTCATGACCATGGACTTGCGCTCGGCGCCCATCATGATCTTGTCCTTGGCGTCCTCGAAATCCTGCTGATCCACGACCCGCTTGTTCCGCCGGGCCGCGAACAGCGAGGCCTCGTTGACGAGGTTGGCGAGATCGGCGCCGGAAAATCCGGGCGTGCCGCGTGCGATCACGCGTGCGTTGATCTCCTCGGCCAACGGTACCTTGGACATGTGCACTTTGAGAATCTGCTCACGCCCGCGCACATCAGGCAGAGGCACGACCACCTGACGGTCGAACCGTCCCGGCCGCAGCAACGCCGGGTCGAGCACGTCGGGCCGGTTCGTCGCCGCAATGACGATCACGCCCTCGTTCCCCTCGAAGCCATCCATCTCGACGAGCATCTGGTTGAGGGTCTGTTCACGCTCGTCGTGACCGCCACCGAGGCCCGCGCCACGCTGGCGGCCCACCGCATCGAGCTCGTCGATGAAGATGATGCACGGCGCGTGTTTCTTAGCCTGAGCGAACATGTCGCGTACCCGCGACGCGCCCACACCCACGAACATCTCGACGAAATCCGACCCCGAGATGGTGAAGAACGGCACCCGTGCCTCACCGGCGATGGCCTTCGCCAACAGCGTTTTACCCGTACCAGGCGGGCCCACCATGAGAACGCCGCGCGGAATCTTGCCGCCGAGACGCTGGAACTTGGACGGGTCTCGCAGGAACTCCACCAGCTCGACCACGTCGTCCTTGGCTTCCTCGACGCCGGCGACGTCGGCGAAGGTCACCTTCACCTGCTCGTCCGACATCATCCGCGCACGGCTCTTGCCGAAGGACATCGCCCCCCGGCCGCCGCCACCGCCCTGCATCTGGCGCATGAAGTAGATCCAGACGCCGATGAGCAACAGGAACGGGAACCAGGAGATGAGGATCTGCAGCAGAATGCTGCGTCCCTCCTCCGGCTTGGCATCGACGATCACACCATGATCGAGGAGCGTGCCAATGAGGGCCCCGTTATCGGTCTCCGGGCTGTACGAGCTGAACCGCTCACCGTTGTCACGCTGGCCACGGATCACGGGCCCCTTGAGCGTGACTTCGTCGATCTCGCCCTGCTTGACCTCGCTGAGGAACTGCGAGTACGGGACCTCCCCGGGGGTCATGCCGGTGTCCTGGAAATTACTGAACACGGACATCAGCACGATGGCGATGACCACCCAGAGGATCAGATTCTTCGCCATATCGTTCAAGGCTTCGCACCTCGATCACTGGCCGCCAGGCTGGCACACAGGCGGCGAAAGTTTTGCCGGCGGCGACAGACGCCGCACGATGACGCCCTGACTCGCAAGGACGTGTTGCGTTGAGCAAACGTTACTACGACTGCAACTGACGGGCCAATAGATAGACCTCCCGACTCCTGCCACGCGAAGCACCGGGCTTGCGGGTCGCCACGCGTGCGAAACGCTGACGCAGGTGGGCGAGGTAGGCGTCGAACCCCTCCCCTTGAAACGTCTTGACCAGAAAATCGCCCCCTGGTTCCAGGGTCTCGAGGGCGAAATCCAGTGCCAGCTCGGCGAGATACATGGCCCGCGGCTGGTCGACCGCCTTCTGCCCGGAGATGTTGGGGGCCATATCCGAGAGCACAAGGTCCACGCGCTCGCCGCCGAGCGCCCGCTCGAGCGCGGTGAGTGCGTCGTCCTCGGTAAAATCCGCCTGGATGACCGTCACGTCCGGCAACGGATCCATGGGGAGGATGTCCAGAGCGACGATCCGTCCGCGGCCACCGAGGCGGGCGCTGCAGTACTGGGTCCAGCCCCCCGGTGCCGCGCCGAGGTCGACGACGTTTCGCCCCGGACGCAGCAACCGATCCTTCTCGTCGATCTCGGCGAGCTTGTACACGGCCCGCGACCGCCACCCCTCCTGCTGGGCCCGGCGGACGTAGGCGTCGTCGAAATGCTCGCGCAACCAGCGCCGGCTGCTCTTGCTTCGCGCCACTACTCGGCTCCGTCGTCCCGCATTGCCTCGCCTGCGGCAATGCGCTCCGCCGCGCGCGTGCGAATGGCGACCCAACCGCCGGCGGCGAAACCGATGATGGCGAGAAGCACCAGCTCGAGCCAGCGTGCGAGGTCGAGACCGACGACCACCAGCGCCGCGATGACGCCGGCAAGCAACACGACCGCCAGCTCGCGACGTACACCGTCGAAAGCGCCATGGCGCGGCGGGTCGTCCGTGCGTGCTACACTCCGCGTCCTGTCATTATCCGGCATTGGATTCACCACCGACATGCAATCACTGACCGAGGCACAACGCCGGCACCTCCGCCGTCTGGGCCACGATTTGAAGCCCATCGTGCGCACCGGCAACGCCGGTCTGACCGAAGCCGTCCTCGCCGAGGCGGACAAGGCGTTGCACGATCACGAGCTGGTCAAGATCAAGCTCGTCGCCGACGACCGCGCCCAGCGCCGCGCATTTATCGACGACATCTGCAAACGCACGGACGCCACACTGGTACAGGCTATCGGCCACGTCGCCCTGTTCTACCGCCGCAACCCGGACAAGCGCGAGCCGATCGCACTGCCCTAGGGCTGCGGAACCTCGCAAAGCAGGCCGGCGGGCGCCAAAGCGCCCCCGTCGCTGGCGGCAGACGCTGCGGGTGGGCGCCCACCCGCTCACTCGTAGCGTACCTCCACGATCTCGTAGGCACGCACGCCGCCGGGCGCCTGAACCTCGGCAACATCGCCCTCTTCCTTGCCAATGAGCGCGCGCGCGATCGGGGACTGTATGGAAATCAACCCCTGCTTGATATCCGCCTCGTCCTCGCCGACGATCTGGTAGGTCTTCTCCTCGCCGTTATCCTCATCGGCGAGCACCACCGTCACGCCGAAGACAACCTTGCCGTTGGCCGGCAGGCTGGTGACGTCGATCACCTGGGCATTGGCGAGCTTGCCCTCGATCTCGGCGATGCGCCCTTCGATGAAGCTCTGCTGCTCGCGCGCCGCGTGGTACTCGGCGTTTTCCTTGAGATCCCCGTGCTCGCGGGCCTCGGCAATGGCCTGGATCACCCGCGGACGGTCGTGCTGTTTGAGCCGGTCGAGCTCCGCTTTCAGCTTGTCGGCACCGCGCACCGTCAACGGCGTTTTACTCATGCCGTAGCCTCCTTATACAGATCCTGCAGGGGATGCACCTCGCCGTTCTCCAGGTAATCCAGCGCCTGCGTGGTGGCGCGCGCACCGGCGATCGTCGTGGTGTAACAGACCTTGTGGTGCAGCGCCTCGCGACGGATGGAGAAAGAGTCGGCGATCGCCTGGCGCCCCTCAGTGGTATTGACGATCAGTACGATCTCGTCGTTCTTGATGGCGTCCACGATATGCGGCCGCCCCTCGGTGACCTTGTTGATCACCGAGCACTCGATCTCGGCAGCCCCCAGCGCCTCGGCAGTGCCTTGCGTCGCCACGATCCGGAAACCACGCCGGACCAGGTCGCGGGCAACGGGAAGCACGGCCTCCTTGTCAGCGTCGCGCACACTCACGAATGCGGTGCCCACTTCGCGGGGCAGCTCGACACCGGCGCCCACCTGGGCCTTCGCGTAGGCCTCGCCGAAGTCGCGGCCGACCCCCATGACCTCGCCGGTGGACTTCATCTCCGGGCCGAGTATCGGGTCTACGCCCGGGAACTTGATGAACGGGAACACCGCCTCCTTCACCGAATAGTAGGCGGGTACCACCTCGCGCGTGTGCCCCATGCCCGCGAGCTTGCGCCCGGCCATGCAGCGCGCGGCGATCTTCGCCAGCGGCAACCCGGTGGCCTTGGAGACGAACGGCACCGTGCGCGAGGCGCGTGGATTGACCTCGAGCACGAACACCTCGGAGCCCTTGATGGCGAACTGGGTGTTCATCAGCCCCACGACGCCGAGCTTGCGCGCCATCGCCCTCACCTGCTCGCGCAGGCGGTCGCCGGTCTCCGGCGAGAGCGTGTACGGGGGCAGCGAGCAGGCCGAGTCACCCGAGTGCACGCCAGCCTGCTCGATGTGCTCCATGATGCCGCCGATGAGCACGTCATCGCCGTCGCTCACCGCGTCCACGTCCACCTCGACGGCATCGTCGAGGAAGCGGTCGAGCAGCACCGGTGATTCGTTGGAGACCTTCACCGCCTCGTTCATGTACTGCACGAGCTCGGCCTCTTCGTAGACGATCTCCATTGCCCGGCCGCCGAGCACGTACGAAGGCCGCACCACCAACGGGTAGCCGATCTCCGCAGCGAGACGCAATGCTTCGTCGGAGCTGCGCGCGGTGCGGTTGGGCGGCTGCTGGAGACCGAGCTCGCCAATCATGCGCTGGAAGCGCTCACGATCCTCGGCGAGGTCGATGGAATCCGGCGTCGTGCCGATGATGGGCGCCCCGAAGCGCTCCAGATCGCGGGCGAGCTTGAGCGGCGTCTGCCCGCCATACTGGATGATGATGCCCTCCGGGCGCTCCGTCTCCACGATTTCGAGCACATCCTCCAGGGTAAGCGGCTCGAAGTAGAGACGATCGGAGGTGTCATAGTCCGTGGATACCGTCTCCGGATTGCAGTTGACCATGATCGTCTCGTAACCGTCCTCACGCATGGCGAGCGCGGCGTGGACGCAGCAATAGTCGAACTCGATCCCCTGGCCGATTCGGTTGGGGCCGCCACCGAGGACCATGATCTTGGAACGATCGGACGGCTCGGCCTCGTCCTCCTCCTCGTAGGTGGAGTACATATAGGCCGTAGCGGTGGCGAACTCAGCGGCGCAGGAGTCGACGCGCTTGTAGACCGGCCGGATACCGAGCTTGCGCCGACGCTCGCGCACCTCGTGTTCGTTCCAGCCGACCAGGCGCGCTATACGCGCATCGGAGAAGCCTCGCCGCTTGACGGCGCGCAACCGCTCATCATCGAGAGCATGGCCGCCCTGCTCGCGCAGAGTCTGCTCCCAGTCGATGAGCTCGGCGATCTGGGCGAGGAACCAGGGATCGATCCAGGTATGCTCGTGGAGCTGCTCCAGGTCGAGCCCCGCACGGAAGCCCTCGGCAACCCACAGGATACGCTCGGGCCCCGGCAGCCGCAGCTCCTGAACCACTTTCTGCCGCGCACCCTCGCGCTCCAGATCGGTGCGCGAACCCAGGCCCTCGAGGCCGTTTTCCAGCCCCCGGAGAGCCTTCTGGAAGGACTCCTGGAAGGTCCGCCCGATGGCCATCACCTCGCCCACCGATTTCATCTGCGTGGTGAGCACGGGCTTGGTCTTGACGAACTTCTCGAACGTGAAGCGCGGCAGCTTCGTGACGACGTAGTCGATGGTCGGCTCGAAGGAAGCCGGCGTACGGCCACCGGTGATCTCGTTACGCAGCTCGTCGAGGGTATAGCCCACCGCGAGCTTGGCGGCGACCTTGGCGATCGGGAAGCCGGTCGCCTTCGAAGCCAGCGCGGAGGAGCGCGACACCCGCGGATTCATCTCGATGACCGTCATGCGCCCGTTCGCCGGGTTAATGGCGAACTGCACGTTGGAACCACCGGTCTCCACACCGATCTCGCGCAGCACCGCCAGCGAGGCGTCGCGCATGATCTGGTATTCCTTGTCCGTCAGGGTCTGGGCGGGCGCCACCGTAATTGAGTCGCCGGTATGGACCCCCATCGGATCCAGGTTTTCGATGGCGCAAATGATGATGCAGTTGTCCGCGTGATCGCGGACCACCTCCATCTCATATTCCTTCCAGCCGAGCACCGACTCCTCGATGAGCAGCTCATTGGTCGGGGAGAGATCGAGCCCGCGCTCGCAGATCTCGACGAACTCCTCCTTGTTGTAGGCGATGCCTCCGCCTGAGCCGCCCAGCGTGAACGAGGGCCGGATGATGGTGGGAAACCCGATCTCCCTCTGCACCGTCAGCGCTTCGTCCATGCTGTGGGCGAGCCGCGCGGTGGGCGTTTCCAGGCCGATGTTGGCCATCGCGGCGCGAAAAGCCTCGCGATTCTCGGCCTTGTCGATGGCGTCCTTGGTGGCGCCGATGAGCTCCACGCCATGGCGTTCCAGCACACCGTGACGATCGAGGTCGAGCGCGCAGTTCAGCGCCGTCTGCCCGCCCATGGTCGGCAGCACCGCATCCGGGCGCTCATGCTCGATGATGCGTTCGACGGTATGCCATTCCACCGGCTCGATGTAGACGCGATCGGCCATCTCCGGGTCGGTCATGATCGTCGCCGGGTTCGAGTTGACCAGGATGACCCGGTAACCTTCCTCGCGCAGCGCCTTGCACGCCTGCGCGCCGGAGTAGTCGAACTCGCAGGCCTGGCCGATGACGATCGGCCCGGCCCCGATGATAAGGATGCTGTTGATGTCTGTGCGCTTGGGCATCGTCTGTCTCTGTGGGCCTGGCGGTATGGCTGCGGGCGATCACTGACCGCGGTAATCGCGGATCAGGTCGACGAAATGCTGGAACAGCGGCGCGACGTCGCGGGGTCCCGGACTCGCTTCGGGATGTCCCTGGAAGCCGAAGGCCGGACGGTCGTCCAGCTGGATCCCCTGCAGGCTCTCGTCGAACAGCGATCGGTGCATCACGCGGCAGCCCGCGGGCAGCGACGACTCCTCGATGGCGAAGCCGTGATTCTGGCTGGAGATCATCACCCGCCCGGACGCCACGTCCACGACCGGATGATTGGCACCGTGATGGCCGAACTTCATCTTCACCGAATGCGCCCCCACGGCCAGACCGAGGATCTGGTGCCCCAGGCAGATGCCGAACAACGGCACCTTCGCCTCCAGGAACTCACGCGTAGCGGCAATGGCATAGTCACATGGCTCCGGGTCGCCCGGGCCGTTGGAAAGAAACACGCCATCGGGGTCGAGCGCCAGCACCTCGGAAGCCGGCGTGGTGGCGGGTACCACCGTGACACGGCAGCCGTGGTCCACCAGCAGCCGGAGGATGTTCCGCTTGACACCGAAATCATACGCGACCACGTGCCAGGGTAATTCGGCATCCGTGCGCGGCGCCGGCTCCACCTCGTCGTGATCCAGCGACCAAGTGCCGAGACGCCAGTCATAGGCGCTGCTCGTGGTCACCTCTCGAGCGAGATCGAGCCCCTTGAGACCGGGAAACTCGCGGGCCCTGGCGAGCGCCTGTGCCTCGTCCACCTCGCCGGCCATCAGGCAGCCGCCCTGTGCGCCCTTCTCCCGGACAAGGCGGGTGAGGCGGCGCGTATCGATATCCGCGATGGCCACCACCCCGTTGCGGCGGAGATAATCCGGCAACGCCTCGCGCGAGCGCCAGTTACTCAGCCGCGGCGGCAGATCACGCACGATCAACCCGGCGAGCTGCGGGCCGCCGGCCTCTTCGTCCAGCGGTGTCGTGCCCGTATTGCCGATGTGCGGATAAGTCAGCGTCACCAGCTGGCCGCTGTAGGAAGGATCGGTGCAGATCTCCTGGTAACCGGTCATCGCCGTGTTGAAACACACTTCGCCGACGGCCGCGCCATGCGCACCGACCGCCTGGCCGCGAAAGAGCGTGCCATCTTCTAGCGCCAATATCGCGGGCGTACTCAAAGGGGACCCTCCACTGCTCGCAAAAACGGGAGGGATCCACTGTGAGATCGCCTCCCGTTCAGCTCACGCTTTCAGAGATTGTGTTCGTCCGGGGCGTTTGGTCGCTGATTTTACTGTGCCTCCGGTGGCGTGTCCATCCTGAGCCTTGTCCAACGACACATGAGCCTGAGCGGGGGGCGTGATTCCACAGTGAGATGAGCCTGAGCTGAAGGCGGTC
>NZ_JBNAZM010000057.1:0-26811 GCF_051195215.1 Arhodomonas sp. AD133
CCGGCGCGAACGCGTCTTGCCCCCGGGCCGCTGTGGTGCTCTGACGTATGACAATACTTCTGAGAAGATTAGTAACTCCGTCCTAGTGCCGCCGTTCACCGGTGCCATCTGAGCCGGTCACCGAGCCTGCATGCTCCATAGTCGGCTCAACAGGCACGTTCGGCTCCTCGGGAACCGTCGGATGGCTTTCTTCCTCGGCCTGGCGCTCGGCCTCACGTTCGTACTCGCGCAACAGCAGGTGCTCCAGCCTCGCGCGCAGCAGTTGCTCCTTCTCGTCGAGCCGTCGGGTTTCCAGGACGAGGTCCCGGTATAGGGCATACGCCATCAGCACCATGAGCAGCATGAACGGAAAGGCGGCGATGATGGACACGGTTCGCAGGCCGTAGAGCCCGCCACTGAGCAGGAGCACGGCGGCCATTAGCAGCTGCAGGCTGCCCCAGAGAACGCGCACGAAACGGGTGGGGTTGAGCACGCCCTTCGATGTGAACATACCGAGGACGAAAGTGGCCGAGTCGGCGGAGGTAATCACGAACATGCACACCAGGAGGATCGCGGTGATCGCGGCGATCCTCCCACCCGGGAGCTGGTCCAGGAGCACATAGAGGCCGGCGGGTACCTCCTTGGCCACGGCATCGGCAATGCCGGCGTCGCCGAACAGCTCAAAGTGAATGGCAGATCCGCCGAAAGTGGCGAACCACAGCATGCTCAGCATCACCGGCACGATCATCACGCCCAAGACGAACTCGCGAATCGTCCGGCCACGGGAGATGCGCGCGATGAAACTGCCCACAAACGGCGCCCAGCTTAGTCCCCACGCCCAGTAGAACATGGTCCACTGCTCTACCCATCGCGCACTGGAGTAGGGCGCGGTGACCAGGCTCATCTCAATCAGGTTGCCGAGGTACTCGCCGGCGGTCTGGGTCAGCTCGCCCAAGATGAAGGGCGTGGGGCCCAGCACCAGGACAAACACGAGCAGTGCCGCTGCGAGCGCTATATTGGCATTGCTCAAAAGGCGGATGCCCCATTTCAACGGGGTCATCGCGGAGACGATAAACAGGGCGGCCAGCGCGGCCATGATGAGGAACTGGGACTCGGTCGAATAGGGCAGAAGGCCCAGGCGCGCCAGGCCGCTGTTGATCTGCAGCGCTCCGAGCCCGAGTGTGGTGGCGACGCCGAAAATCGTGGACAGGACAGCCAGAATGTCGATGGCGTGCCCCCAGGCACGGTCCACGCGGTCCCCGAGCAGCGGCCGGAACGTCTCGCTGATGAGGCCGTGGCTGTTGTGCCGGAAGCGGACGTAGGCAATGGCGAGTCCCACCACCGCGAAGATTGCCCACTGGTGCACGCCCCAGTGGAAGAATGCGTACTTCATACCCGTCTGGGCGGCCTCGGCGGTGCGCGGCTCTGCGATACCCAGGGGCGGGTCGTTCAGGTGCATGATGGGCTCAGCCACACCCCAGAACACCAACCCCACCCCCATGCCGCCGGAGAAGATCATGGCCAACCAGCTCATGAAGGAGAACTCCGGTGGCTCGTTCTCCGGACCCAAACGGATCTTCCCGAAGCGAGACAGAGCCAGAGTAATGGTGAACAGCACGAACCCGCTGGTGGCGAGCAGGTACAGCCAGCCGAAGTTGTCTGCCGTGGCCTCCAGGGTACGCTGCGCGGTCCGCTCGACCGCGGCCGGGTAGGCTGCTGCCACCGCCACGAACGCCGAAACCACGAGCAGTGAAACGAGGAATACGACGCCCACATCGCCCAGCAGCGTTTTGGCGAAGTCCCGCAGTCTACTCATCGCACCCCCGCATCGGGCCGGATAGAATCTGCCGCCATCGCCGCGGGCGGCGCGACTCCTTTCGAAGGAAGAGCATGGTCACTATCAGTACGGACGAGCCATACTCCCCTTGCTGCGCGAAGACATCCCTTCAAAGGTGACCGATTGTTCTTCACTATCCCCCCCGAATGCCTCGCCGGCATAAGGATTCCGAAGGTCGACCTCACCCAATCGCGCCGGCACATTCCGAGCCGACACGCCTTGCGCACGCAACTGCGCCGCCGCGATCAAGGCTCGACGAGCGCCCTCCAGGTCGGCTACCTGGAGTCCACAAGCTGCCCAATCGAGCTCCGCCACCCCAATTAGGTAGCGACCGACCGGATTATATGGCGCCAACCAGTCAAGATCGTTGTGCCGGGATTGGCGCGCGCTGCGCAAATTCTCCACCGCTAACGGCAACCGCGCATGAGGGGCGTCGAGTGCGCGAGCAATTTGAGCATAGCGGGCTGCCAAGCGGTTAACGCAGGCCTGAGGTTGCAGCAAAGGAGCCTCGAGCCACGTAACCAGACGGTCGAAAAAAGAGGCGCGCTCAAATGCCGCGGGCACTTGGGGTGGACATGGGAATGCTCGCGGACGCCTTCTTTGCGGTCGAAAAGCTCATGGCATTTCCGGCAGCGGTACTCGTACGTCGGCATGGCCACCTCCCGCGGCGTCCGTCGTCGAACCACCGTGAAGGCATGAGGGCGTTACGGAAAGCTTCCTCGCCACACGGGCAAATTGGGACATCCCTGCATCATTTCCAGGGTTGACGTGGCGCGCTATCTTCACGCGGATGCGTTCGGCGCGTCGTCCACGTGGCGGACTAGGGCGACAGCACGAAAGTCACCCGATCCACCCCCGTATTGCCGCTATCCCTGTCATAGGCGTAAACGATCGCCTCGTAGGTGCCCGGTTCGGCCAACTGCAAAGTGCCCGCGAATTGACTGGTTTCACCGGCGTATTCGAGTTGTGCCACGCCGGCACGCTCGCCGTCGCGGTAGAGCAGCGCTGCGACCTCGTAGTCGTTCGCGTCCCATAGCCCGTCCGGTTCGATGGGGCAGCCGCACATCATCGTGACGTTCGCGCGGAGCGTAACCTCAGCGGGCAATCCGGAGCGTTTTTGATGTGTCGGCGGTGCGAGCACATCGACCACGAAGCCGGGTAGCTCCACCATCCAGCCGTTGCCACCGCTAAGATCCTTCCCCGGAATCACCCACTGGGTAGCGCTTACCCGGTTGGCCGACTGCCGCTGAGCCAGCGGCCCCTGGGCCGTGAGCTCAACGAGACGGGGGCGGTCGATATCGAGCGTGGTACGAAAAGCGGCAGCATCTTCCGTGGCCAGAACGGGGCTGCGGCCACTGGGCTCCTTCATGATACGCGTGGTGTCTCCCGTGCCACCCCGGGTCTTACCCTCGGCGAGCAGCTCTCCGGTGTAGGCATCGCGGAGTGTCACCTGGACACCCCCCATGCTGGTTCCGATGAACTTGGCGTCACGGCTGATTACCCGCACGGTAATGTCCGTCGGCTCGGCGCTGGCCGTCGAGCCAAGGCCGATAGCGATCGCAGCCAGCGCGATTGCCAGTTGTCTCGTCGTTATGCGCATGTCGCTCCTCCGTCGCCTGATCTGCAACCACCCCTCGATTCTCGGCTGCCGCTGAAAACCCGCCGTTGATTCAAGTCAACCGGACCATCGACGCAATGGCGCAATCTCGATGGGTCCGTGCGCGTACCGCGGGGTCAACGAGCGCCAAACTGTCGGGAGCGCGAGAACAGGGTCACCGGGGAAGCGCATCAGCACGGTTGGAAACGCTGCAGTAGTAGGCGCGGTATGGGCGGAAGGAGAGGGCACGGCCGCAGGAGCCGCATCCTGAAAGAGTATTCCCGCCTTGCGGCGCAATACGACAGCAAGTGGTCGTTTTACCTCCAGGCGACGACGGAAGCGACACTGAAACGGCTGACGGTGCGGGCGAACGACCGGATAATCGATATCGGATGTGGCACCGGCATCCTGCTCCATCGCCTGTCGGCAACACACGCTGCAGAGTTGCTGGCCGGCGTCGATCCGGTGCCCGAGATGCTCGCGATCGCGCGCCGGAGGCTTTCGCCATCGATCCCGCTGCGCGAGGGGTGGGCGGAGAAACTCCCGTTCGAGTCAGAATCGTTCGATATTGCGATTTCCGCCAATATGTTCCACTACATCGAGCAGCCCGTAACCGCCCTTCACGAGATCGCCCGCGTGCTGCGTCCCGGAGGAGGGCTGATCATCACGGACTGGTGTCACGACTATCCTGCGTGTCGCGTAATCGATTGGTATCTGCGTTTGCGGGGCCGAGCGCTCTTCCGGACTTACTCCGAAGGAGCATGTATACGGCTACTGCAAGAAACCGGTTTTACTGTCATCGAAAGCGAACGCTACCGTATCAATCCGCTATGGGGCCTGATGACGATCAAGGCTACGAGGAATGCCGCTTGATCCCCGCGCCGTATGCTGTGGGTACGGGGGATCGTCTCGGGGGATAGGCGGTATCGCGCTATGGCTTTACCGGGCAGGGATGTTGTCGGAACGTCTTTGCCGCGCTAGATTCGCCCATCCCGCCAGGGGTGGGAGATTCAACCGGATTCGCGACGACGATGCCGACTACTTCGCAAACTACGAGCCGGAGCCATTGGTAATGACCAACGAGGAACACACCTGCGGTCTGCATCTGGATCCCGAGATCAGAGAGGATGCGCGGCGGCGGCTGCTCTCCGTCAAGGGTCACGTCGAAGGGATCACCCGCATGCTCGAGAAGGAGCACGTCTACTGCGTTGACGTCCTCAAGCAGATCAAAGCCGTAGAGGGTGCCCTGAGCAAGGTCGGTGACTTGGTCCTGCGAAGCCACCTGAGAAACCATGTGGTCACCGCGCACGAGCGCGGCGACGCCGATGCCATGGTTGCCGAGCTCATGGAGGTGCTCAAGTACCGTTAGCGTGCGTCTGCCCCTGAGGCCTCGTAGACTTCGAGGGCGGCACCCTCCAGGCGGATTCCACTCGTGCGTCCCGGCGGATGCGTGGCGTCCGCCGCCATTTCTTCAGTCTCCGCCACCCCGGACCGAGGCGGTGGTCAGGATCAGGAAATCCAACGACGCAGGATTGGCATTCACGCGCCAACCATCGTCGATGCCCAGGGTAACGGCCATCACCGTGCCTGTATTCGAGGCGGCTGCACTGGGGTATCCTGCAGGCCTGTGAACCAATCGGCATGACGACTGTCGCACGACGAGGCGTGCAAGAAGGACTGAACACGGCCACGCAGGAACGTGGATCAGGCGGGCACTGTCGGGACTTCGAGAGCATTGGGGGCAATGCGAGCCATCGAACACGCTGGGGAAACTGGCAGGGGGGCAGCCGGGCCTTTGCGGCGAATCGACGTCGTCCTGGTCGCGTTGGCGCTACTGGTCGGACAGGTCAGTGCAGCCAGTTGCATTACGGATATCCATCCTCAGCGCCCCCATGCCTCGCAGACGCATCGGGACGACGTGCACGGCCCCGGTGCAGTCATGGGCTGCGACCAGAGCGTGCTGTCCGCGCTCGTCACTTCGCGGGCACCCGACCGCGATCCCAATCAACCGGCACTGCCCGTAACGGTTGATGCAACGTCAACGGCTCCCGCGCGAGAGTCAACGCACCTCGGCTCGACAACCGCAACACCTTCCAATTCCGTACCTACCTATATCAGAACCGCGAGACTGCGGCTCTGATATCCCCATCCGGTTCCGCCTCAAGCCGTTGACCGGCCGCACGGGCTGTCATCAGGCGTAAAGCGTGAACCGGCGCCTGTCTCCGTATACCAGCTAATCGACCGTCGCGAATTCGGGAACCCGCGCCCAATCCGCGCCACCGGTCGGTGCTGTGCCCGTTGCAGACGCTGACCCAAGGGCATTCAACACCCCGCGGACATGGGCACGGGTGCGCGAGTGCCGATGGCGAGGGCCCGGCTGACGAAGATCGTAGCGTTTTTTGTGGAATTTGAAGGGGATCAGACATGAAACAGACTTCTCGCATCGCAAGCGCCGCACTGGTCGCTATTGGTTACCTGGGTATGGGAGCGGCATGGGCCGGACCGGGCCATGGCGCCGGGCACGGCCGCGATTTCGTCGGCGGCCATCCCGGCAAGGCCTCCGAAGTCGACCGCACCGTGGAGATCTCGGCAGCCGACGTGCATTTCGACCGCAAGAGAGTGGAGGTGGCGGCCGGCGAGACGGTGCGTTTCGTCGTCACCAACACGGGGAACACGATGCACGATTTCACCCTCGGCACGCCGGCAGTACAGAAGGCGCATCGCCGCGAAATGGCTGAGCTCATGAGCCAGGGCGGCATGCGCCATCATGACGACCCCAACGCCGTCATGCTGAAGCCAGGGGAAACCAAGGAGGTAATCTGGACCTTCGAGCAGACGGAGGCTTTCCTGTTCGGATGCAACGTGCCGGGGCATTTCGAAGCGGGCATGAAGGGTGAGATAGCGATCCTCGATGGCTCCGACGGCGAGGAAGTCGCCCACGCGGAAGACGACAACGAAAGCGCAGGGCACGACTCATAGGCAGTGTGGGCCCGGAGTGCAGACTCCGGGCCCACTGGTTTAGTTGACCGAGGTCAGCACCGAGAGGGAAAAGGCGTTCTAGCATTGGGTACGTTTTCGGTGGCTACGAGTGGAACATCCTCGACAGCCGCGGAGAACGTCCCAGCAAGGGGCGTCCGGCAGCGAATGATTCACCGGCAGGGTCAGTTCCACGGCGCTTCCGCGCCTCGTCTGCATACCACTTCAAAGCGCGCCAGCCATCAATGCCGTCCGCGGTGCCGCGTAAGCGCAGTAGTCACCGTTGACCTGCAAAGTGGCACCGAGTAGCTTGGCGGAACATATACCCCACCCGGGGTGGGGCACCGAGCAGACGGGGACCTTCCTATGGACCAGCGTCGAGACGCAAACGAATCGTCACATGACCCGACCCACGGACCAGTGTCGGCGGCGACGCAGGGTCGTGCTGGGAACGCTGCCGATGCCGGCTACACCTGCCCGATGCATCCGGAGGTGGTTTCGGACCGGCCCGGGGAGTGTCCCAAGTGCGGGATGGCCCTGGAGCCCGCGACACCGCAGGTCCCGGCAACCAGGACCGAGTGGACCTGTCCGATGCACCCGGAGATCGTTCGGGAGGAGCCCGGGGAATGCCCGAAATGCGGGATGGCCCTGGAGCCACGGCAGGTCACCGCTGAAGAGGCGGAAAACCCGGAGCTCAGCGACATGACCCGGCGCTTCTGGGTCGGCGTGGTGCTGACTGTGCCGGTTGTCATTCTGGCAATGGGCGGGCTCGTCCCCGGCGTGGACATGGACGCCATGGTTCCGCACGGCATCCGGGTCTGGTTCGAGCTGGCGCTGGCCACCCCGGTGGTGCTCTGGAGCGGTTGGCCGTTCCTGGTCCGCGGCTACCGCTCCATCGTGAGCTGGAACCTCAACATGTTCACACTCATCGCTCTGGGTGTGGGCGTGGCCTATGTCTACAGCGTCATCGCCACACTTTTGCCCGGCATCTTCCCGCCTTCGTTCCGGGATGAAGGCGGGCAGGTGGCCGTGTACTTCGAGGCGGCCGCCGTGATCGTGACGCTGGTGCTGGTAGGCCAGGTGATGGAACTGCGGGCACGCAGCTCCACCAACGCGGCCATCAAGGCGCTCCTGGGGCTGGCCCCGAAGACCGCGCGCCGGGTCAACGACGACGGCAGCGAGGAGGACGTACCCCTGGAGCAGGTGCAGATCGGTGATCGGCTCCGGGTTCGGCCCGGGGAGAAGGTGCCGGTGGACGCCACGGTCGTCGAAGGCAGCTCCTCCGTTGATGAATCCATGATCACCGGCGAGCCCATTCCGGTGGAGAAGGGCGAGGGCGAGAAGGTCATCGGTGCCACCGTCAACGGCACCGGCTCCCTGATCACCAAGGCCGAGCGCGTGGGCAGCGATACCCTGCTTGCGCAGATCGTGCAGATGGTGGCCGAGGCGAGTCGCAGCCGTGCGCCTATCCAGAATCTGGTGGACGTGGTCGCCGGTTATTTCGTGCCGGCAGTGGTGTTGAGCGCAATCATCACGTTCATCGTTTGGAGCATCTGGGGGCCGGAGCCGGCCATGGCATACGCGCTGATCAACGCCGTGGCAGTGCTGATCATCGCCTGTCCGTGCGCGCTGGGCCTGGCGACACCCATGTCCATCATGGTGGCGAGCGGCAAAGGCGCCTCTGTGGGCGTGCTGTTCAAGAACGCCGAAGCGCTCCAGACCCTGCGCCGGGTCGACACCCTGATCGTGGACAAGACGGGAACCCTGACCGAAGGGCGCCCGCGACTGCAGGACGTGGTGGCCGTCGAAGGTTTCGACGAGGATCAGGTGCTGAGTCTGGCCGCCACGCTGGAACGGGGCAGTGAGCACCCACTGGCCGCGGCCATCGTTCAGGGCGCCGAAGAGCGTGGCGTGACACCCGGTCGTTATACGGACTTCGAGTCGGTAACCGGCAAGGGCGTCGAGGGCCGCATCGGTGAGCAGCACGTGGCGCTGGGCAACCGGGCGCTCATGGAGTATCTCGAGATCGATGTCAGTGCCCTGGGCGAGCGCGCGGAAGCGTTCCGGGCAGAGGGCAAGACGGCCATGTTCGTCACGGTGGACCGCAAACCGGCGGGCCTGGTGACGGTGGCGGACCCGGTCAAGGAGACCTCGCCGCAGGCCATCAAGGCGCTGCACGAGGAAGGCATCCGCATCGCCATGCTCACGGGAGACAGCCGGACCACAGCGGAGGCTGTCGCCAAGCGGCTCGGCATCGACGAGGTGATCGCCGAGGTGCTGCCGGAGCAGAAGGCGGAGAAGGTAAAGGCGCTGCAGCAGCAGGGACGGTTCGTCGCCATGGCCGGTGACGGTATCAACGACGCGCCCGCCCTGGCCCAGGCGCAGGTGGGCATCGCCATGGGCACCGGCACCGATGTGGCCATGGAGAGCGCCGGGGTGACCCTGGTCAAGGGCGATCTCATGGGCATCGTCCGTGCCCGCAGGCTCAGCCGCGCGACCATGCGCAACATCAAGCAGAACCTGTTCTTCGCGTTCGTCTACAACAGCCTGGGCGTGCCGGTGGCCGCCGGGGTACTGTACCCGTTCCTCGGGATTCTCCTGTCACCGATCATCGCCGCGGCCGCAATGTCGTTCAGCTCGGTCTCGGTGGTGGGCAACGCCCTGAGGCTGCGGCAGGAGAAAATCTGATCATGGACCGGGAGAAACGGCTGTCGCTGCGACAGAGCGACAATCTACGGTTCTGACTGGTGATCGCCGCCTTCCACCTCATGGCAGTGGTGCTGCTGCGGGGGATCGCAAGGTTCACGTGCTCGGTGCCCTGCCATGGCTGATCCTGGCCCAAGGGCGGAGTCGATCGCGTTCGTATTCAGCTTCTTCAGACGCCGGACGCCCCGGGATTCGTGCCGTTGCGGACCGGCGCCGGTTTGACACGATGGCCGTAGAGTATGATCATTTGACGGCATTCAACCCCACCCCCGGTGGGGTGGCAAACAACACGAGGGGACAATGTAATGATCAACCTGACGGTAACCGGAATGACCTGCGGGCACTGCGAGAAAGCGGTGGAGGAGGCTCTCGGCGAGCTTCCCGGTGTCGAGCGCGTGGTAAAGGTCAGCCGTGCCGATGAGGAAGTCGTGGTGGAAGGCGATCCCGACGTCGACGCACTCATTGCGGCCATCAAGGAAGAAGGGTACGAAGCGCGGGCGCAGTAGCGCTGGGTGCGCTTTTCGCTTTCCCGTCGGTGCATGGCGGGGCACCCCGGAGTGGCACAAGGGTAGCGGGTCATGGATCAGGAACTGTCATTCGGCGTAAAGGGCATGAGCTGTGCGTCGTGCGTCAAGCGCGTCGAGCGCGTGCTCGGCAAACAGCCCGGTGTGGTCGAAGCGCAGGTGAATCTCGCCGCCGAAAACGCACAGATAACCCTGGACGAATCCGCCGAAGGCCTGGACCCGATACTCAACGCCGTCACGAACGCTGGCTACGAGCCGGTTGTTCAGGAGGCGGAGATCGGTGTCGGCGGCATGACGTGTGCCTCTTGCGTGCGACGGGTGGAAAGGGCGATCCGAAAGCTACCGGGGGTCGTGGACGCCGGCGTCAATCTCGCCACCGAAAAGGCCATGGTCCGCTATCTGCCACAGACGGTCACGCCGCCGCGGATTGCCGAGGCCATCCGCAAGGCCGGCTACGAGCCAACGCTGGAGAGCAGCGAAGGTGAGGGTGATGTTGCCGGCGATCCCGAGCGGGAGGATCTACGCCGCCGGGTCGGATTCGCGGCACTCTTTACCGTGCCCCTGGTCACCATCGCCATGGGCAAAATGCTGCCGGTGATGGGCGAGGGGATGCTGAGCCTCATGCCGGAGCGCGGCTGGATGTGGCTCGAGCTGCTTCTGGTCATCCCGGTCCAGTTCTACGCGGGTGCCATGTTCTACCGCCAGGGCTGGGCGGAGCTGAAGCATCTCAGCCCGGGCATGAGCAGCCTGGTAATGCTGGGCGCTTCGGCGGCCTTCCTCTATTCCCTGCTGGCACTGCTGGTTCCCTGGATCTTTCCGCAGGGCACCGCCCACAGCTATTTCGAGGCAGCAGGTGTCATCGTCACGCTGATCCTCGTCGGCCGCTACTTCGAGCATATCGCGCGAGGCCGGACCTCGGCGGCCATCAAGAAGCTCATGCGGCTGCAGGCGAAGACCGCCCGTGTCATTCGGGACGATGAAACCGCCGAGGTTCCCATCGAGGCCGTAATCCCCGGAGACACCGTCATGGTGCGCCCCGGCGAGCGCCTGCCCGTGGACGGCGAGGTCATTGAAGGCCACTCCTACGTGGACGAGTCCATGATCTCCGGCGAGCCAGTTCCCGTGAGCAAGGCCGCCGGTGACGAGGTGGTCGGCGGCACCGTGAACAACAACGGCTCTCTGATCTTCCGCGCCAGCCGTGTGGGCGCGGACACCGTGCTCTCCCAGATCATCCGCATGGTAGAGCAGGCCCAGGCGGACAAGCCGCCGATCCAGGTTCTGGCGGACAAGGTGGCGGGCGTGTTCGTGCCCATCGTCATGGTCGTCGCGGCAGTGACGTTCGGCATCTGGCTGGGTGTCGGCCCGGAGCCGGCGCTTTCCTTCGCCTTCGTCGCCGGTGTCAGCGTCCTGCTCATCGCCTGTCCCTGCGCCATGGGTCTGGCGACGCCCACCGCCGTGATGGTCGCCACCGGCAAGGGCGCGGAAATGGGCGTACTGTTCCGCCGCGGCGCCGCCCTGGAGAGCCTCGCGCGTGCGGATACGATGGTGTTCGACAAGACCGGAACGCTTACCGAAGGGCGCCCGGAGCTCACCGATTTCATTGCGGTGGACGGCAGCGAAGCCGACGCCCTTGCCATGATCGCCGCCGTGGAGAACCGAAGCGAGCACCCCATCGCCGAAGCCATTGTCCGCGGCGCCCGGGCGAGAGGGCTGACTCTGCCCACGGTGGATCGATTCGAGGCGGTCGCCGGCTACGGCGTGGAGGCCGAGGTCTCGGGACGGACTCTGCATGTGGGTGCCGACCGGTACATGGCCCGCATAGGTGTGGACACAACCGCCGTGGCGGAGCGCGTGTCCACCCTCGCGGAAGACGGCAAGACGCCAGTGTACGCGGCCGTTGACGGCCATCTGCTCGCGGTGGCCGCCGTTGCCGATCCACTGAAGGCCGGCAGTGCAGAAGCAATCGACGCCCTGCGGCGGCTGAGTGTGGAAGTGGCGATGGTGACTGGCGACAACCGCACGACCGCCGAGGCGATCGCGCGCCACGTCGGGCTGGACCGCGTCATGGCGGAAGTGCTGCCGGACCAGAAGGCCGCCGAGGTCAGCCGGTTGCAGGGCGAGGGCGGTCGAGTCACTTTCGTGGGGGACGGTATCAATGACGCACCGGCACTGGCCCAGGCAGATACCGGCATCGCCATCGGCACGGGCACGGACGTCGCCATCGAATCCGGCGACGTGGTACTCATGCGCGGCGACCTCCGGGGCATCGTCAATGCCATGGAGCTGGCGCGGCGTACTCGTCGCACCATCCACCTCAACTTTGTCTGGGCTTACGGCTACAACGTCGCATTGATTCCGGTGGCGGCGGGAGTGCTCTATCCGTTAAGCGGCATTCTGCTGAATCCGATGGTCGCCGCCGGTGCCATGAGCCTGTCGAGCATCTTCGTGCTCACGAATTCGCTGCGCCTGCGGCGGTTCCGGGCTTCGTTGGCCCCAGCCAGCGATTCGTCGACCAGCACTGCCGCAACCGCGGAAGAGGGTGAACGACAGGCCGCCTGAGTGCAGACCATTCTTCCCGGCGGGTAGCCCGCCGCACCATACCGGTAATTGACGGGCCGGTGAGCTTTTCAGCGGTGCGCGAGTACAGGCGTACCCCGGTCACGCCTCGATCCCATGACGGAGCACCACCTGCACCCGCTGTGAATCCGCATGTAGCCGAGTGGGGGCTACCTTTGATGCGGATCATGTATGCGCATAATCTGAGCCTATACCGGTTGAGGATCTAGTCGTGCGCAAGGCTGTGAACCTTTCCCTGGATGAGGAGCTCGTCAAAGAGGCTCGGCGTCTCGGTATCAACCTTTCCCGGCAAGTGGAGTCGAGCCTGCAGGAGGCCGTCCGGGCTGCGTGGGAGCAGGCCTGGCTGGAGGAGAACGCTCAAGCTATCGAGGAGCACAACGCTAGGGTGGCCGAACGCGGCTGCTTCGGCGACCGGAACAAGGTGTGGTGATGCGGCAATTCGATGTTGTCGTCAACAAGGGCCGAGACCCGACTCATGTCGTTGTGCTTCAGTCGGACCTCACCCTGCAGTTGGATACGATCGTAGTGGCCCCCTATACCTGAGTGGTGTGTACGGCCAGCCGATCACGACCCTGAACCCGCTATTCCACATTGACGGCGAACCTATGTTGTTGGCCACCCAGCACTTGGCCGCTGTATCCCGCCCCACCTTGGGCGAGACGGTCGCCTCGCTGGCCGACGAACGGGAGACGATCGTCGCGGCGGTCGACCTGCTGTTCACGGGTATCTGACCAGCAGTGATGGCCGGCTGGTGATCGCAGAATACGGGGAGGTCGCAGGCATCCATTCCACCGGTTCCCCCCGATCCGCTGGACGCTAACTACCGCCGAGCCGCTCCTCGACGGGTTCTGGAACGAAAACGTGACGGCTGTCCTTGAGGAATGCACGGCCGACACGGGCAAGGACATCGCACTGGAGGACCAGGTCGCGATATTCGGTGGGGTCTATCGGGTCGTCAGGGCTGATCAACGACTACGGCAACCCCTCACGGCTGGCTGCGGGCTCCGTAATTGCACCTAGTTTAGCGATTAACTACAATGGTTAAACGCTAAACTAGGTGCAAGACTCGTTATGCTGATGAATCGCAGACAGTTTCTCCGTATCGCCGGTACCAGCGCGGTCATCGTGGCTGCCTCAGCCACCGGCGGCGCGGGATTCGTGCTGACTCGACGGCCGGACGAGGCCCTCAAACCCTGGGACCTTGCCGGCAAAGCGTATTCGGATACCCGGGTTCGGGCGCTCTCCTACGCAATCCTTGCCCCGAATCCGCACAATCAGCAGCCGTGGATCGTCAATCTGGACCATCCTGGGACGGCTACGCTCTATGTCGATCGGACACGCTTACTGCCGGAAACGGATCCGTTCGACCGTCAGATCACCATCGGCCTTGGGTGCTTCCTTGAGCTGCTGCGTCAGGCTGCGGCGGAAGACGGCGCTACGGTCGAGACCGAACGCTTTCCACAGGGCATCCCCGGTGACAGACTCGACGACCGTCCCGTCGCGGCAATTCATTTCCCGACCGGCTCCGCAACCCCTGATCCGCTGTTTGCCCAGGTCCTCGACCGACGCAGTGTAAAAGCACCGTTCGACCCGGAGCATCGACCCTCGACCTCTCAAGCAGACGCGCTAGTGAACGCGGTGGACACAGCGGGTATCGAGACGATTGTATCGACGGAGAGCCCGCAGGTTGCCACGCTCCGGGAACTCACCTGGCGGGCTTGGCAGGTGGAGATGAGCACGCCGGAGGCTTGGTCCGAAAGCATCGAGCTGCTGCGCATCGGCAAAGCCGAGATCGAAGCGAATCCCGACGGTATCGATATTCGCGGAGCAATGCCCGAACTCCTGTATCGGTTGGGCGTCTTCAGCAAGGAGGACTCCACGAATCCCGATTCGACCTCATACCAACGGACCCTCACGAAGTATGAGGAGATTTTCTCGAACACGCCGGCGTTCGTCTGGCTGATTGGCGAAGAAAACGATCGATTGAACCAGCTCTCGGCCGGACGCGCATGGCTGCGGCTGAATATGAAGGCCACGGAACTGGGGCTCGCGCTGCATCCAGTCAGCCAGGCATTGCAGGAGTATCCACAAATGTCCGGGACATATGCCGATCTTCATGACAAGCTCAGCGTCGCCTCACCCCGACGCGTACAGATGCTGGGCCGTCTGGGGTATGGCCCAGTTGTTCCGCCAAGCCCCCGTTGGCCAGTAGAAGAGAAGATACGCCGCACGTGATGGTGAAAAACTCACAACCCAATACGCGACAGGGCGCCCTGCCTGACGTCTTCGCCGTCTTCAACGAGATCGGCATCATCGCGCAGCTCACGGAGACGAAGATGGAACGCGCGCTGCCCGACGGCCTGCGTATGTCCCATTTTTCAGTCCTGAACCATTTCGTCCGTCGCCCTTATCCGGCAACGCCCGTGCAACTGGCTCAGGCATTTCAGGTGACAAAGGCGGCTATTACCAACACGTTGAACCGCCTGGAGACCCGCGGCCTGGTGGAAATTACCCCCAGCAGTGAAGATCGCCGGAGCAAACAGGTCGCGATTACCCCACGAGGTCGCGAAGCGCACACAGCTTGCCTGGAAGCCTTGCGGCCGGAGCTGGCGCAAGTGGAGGCCGCCTTCGGCCGTCAGGCTTTCACCGAGGCTCTTCCGTTTCTTCACCAACTCCGTCAATGGCTCGATGAAGAGCGCAACGCGCGCTGACCATCGGGACCACTGACTCGGGACGTTGGTCAGCATTGTGCTGTCCAATGCCGCAGCCTCGTGGAGACCACGATGATCTAGCTTTTCGCTACCCCGACTCGTAATTCATGAGGCGGCTACGTAGCGGTAACTGGGTCGAATGCCGAGGCTCGCTTCTCAACAATTGGCAGGTGCACAAGGCCCGAGAAGACCCCCAAGGCCACCACGATCCACCAGATGAGTTCATAGCCACCTGTGCGCTCGAATAGCGTCCCGCCGAGCCACACCCCAAAAAACGATCCTAGTTGGTGAACAAAGAATACGACGCCAAACAAGGTACCCATGTAGCGGGTACCAAACATAACGGAGACCAGTCCAGATGTCGCTGGCACGGTCGAGAGCCATAACAGCCCTATAGCGACTGAGAAGAACATCAATCCGGCGACGCTTGGAGGCATCAAGATGAACCACGCGATCAGGGCCGCACGTCCGAAGTAGATAAACGAGAGAATCGCCCGCTTGCTGTGCTTCGTGCCGAGAGCCCCCGAGCTGTAGGCCCCAACTACGTTGGCCAGACCAATAAGGGCAAGCGACCAGCCTGTCGCTGACGTGCTTACGCCAAGATCGGCCAAGTATGGCGGCAAATGGACCATAATGAACGCAAGTTGGAATCCGCACACGAAGAACCCGAATAGCAACAGCACATAGCTCCTGTGGAGAAACGCAGAGCGCAGGGTGCGGGCGACTCCTAGATCCAGCTCTTGGGACAAGCTACTATCTGGACGGTCAGCTTGACTTCGGAAACCGAGCGCCAACAGGGGCACGAGGCCAGTAATACCGGCGAGCAAGACTGCCGCTCGCTGCCAGCCGTAAGCGTCAATCAGCCCCTGTCCGAGCGGGGCGAAAACGAACTGTCCTAGAGAACCTGCCGCAGTCGCGAGCCCGAGAGCCCAAGAACGGCGCGACTCAGGGACGAGTCTGGCAAGAGCACCGAGTACGGTTATGTAGGAAGCGCCTCCCATCCCCAGGCCGACAAGCACGCCGGCCCCAAGATTTAATTCCAAAGGTGCACTGGCAAACGCCATTGAAGCGACGCCCAGTGCATACACGAACCCTCCCGCTACAAGCACTCGGATAGGCCCATATCGATCGACTAGCGCGCCAGCGAAGGGCTGACCCATGCCCCAAAACAGATTCTGTAGCGCAATGGCAAGGGCAAAGACCTCACGACTCCAGTCGTGCGTACCGGAGACGGGATCGGTAAACAACCCAAAGATCGAGCGCACACCGAACGTTATTAGCGAGATGAGGCAGGCGCAGGCAAGAAGAACACCGAACGCGCGAATGCTGGAAGAGGGATGGGCGACGGGCTTCGAGGTCATCGTCATACTCCAACATAACCTTACCGGTCGGTATACATTAGCCGACGACAATGCACCGACAACACACACCCCCATGTTGTGTCATGTATACCGGTCGGTATAATAGCAGCATGAACGGATCAAAACGTCAAACACGCGATGCCATCATCGGAGCAGCCGCCAAGCTCTTCTACGACGAAGGCATAAGAAAGATCGGCGTAGACGCCATAGCGGCAGAGGCGGGCGTAACCAAGCGCACCCTTTACTACCATTTCAAATCCAAGGACGAGTTGGTATCGGCTTACCTGGAAGACCGTCACGAGCCAACGCTCGCCATGCTTCGGCGGACACTGGCCGGCGACGGGGATGTGGTGGGGCGGGTCAGGAACTTCTTCTTGGCACTACACGAACGTGTCCGATCGGTCGAATGGAAGGGCTGCCTGTTCTTGAGAGCGGTGGCTGAGGTGCGAAGCGAGCCGGGCCATCCCGCGCTCGAAATCGCATCGACGCACAAGACAGCGGTCGAGGCGTTGTTCCGGGAGCAGTTGGAGGCCGAAGAAGTGCCTCATGCCGCGCTCTGCGCACAGCAATTGCTCTTGCTTTATGAAGGCGCGTTGATTGAGGTCCTCGTCCGATCCGACCCTGAATATGCTATTGCGGCTGCCGATGCTGCGGCCTTACTTGTGCATGTCTCACTAGAAGGAAGTTCCGACGGCCGCTAAGAACCCTGTTCGGCAGTTGGAGGTGTGGACTTCCCCCGCTCCCGTGAACACCCCGGCGCCTCATTGTGAGGCCTGCTCGAAGGCCTCGGGACTGACGTCGCCGAGATGGCTGTGGCGGCGTTGATGCGGCAGCCGGTCCGCCATAGTACTCGGAGACAGTAAGGCCCCGGTAAGACTCGGCGTCTACAAACAACGAGAACCCAGGTTTCTATCGGAGACGTCATGTCCATCCACAATCGTTCCATGCCCCTGGCGCGCGTGCGTCCCCTCCTGTCTGCCGCAATGCTCACCGTTCCGTTCGCCGCGATGGCTGCATCGCCCACGACCTTCGTGGCCGCAGACGCGGCCGATGGCGACCTGTTCGGTACGGCCGTGGATGTCGACGGTAGCCGGATCGCGGTAGGGGCGTCGTCCACGGATCTCGAGCGCGACGATGTCGGCGTGGTCTACCTGTTCGACGGCACCGCCGACGGCGCCGAGCCGGTGGCGATGCTCCAGGCAACCGACGGCGAGCTCGCCGACGGATTCGGCGCGGCCGTCGCGGTCAGCGACGACGCCGTTCTGGTCGGGGCGCCGGGTGTCTTGCTCTCGGAGCTGAACGAGGGGGCGGCCTATCTCTTCGAGCGCGATGGCGACGCGTGGTCCCAGGTCGCGAAGCTCCGGCGCGAGACGGTCGGCAAGAACGATATGACCGGTGTCGCCGTGGCGTTGGACGACGGGGTCGCCGTTGTCGGATCGCCGGGGGCGGATGCCGCCGGCACGGATTCGGGCGTCGCGCTGATCTACGAGCGCGGGGAAAGTGCCTGGACGAAGGTGGCGACGCTGACGCCGGAAGCGGCCGGCGAGCGCTTCGGCTCCGCCGTGGCCGCGGACCGCGACCGGATCCTGGTGGGCGCCAGCGGTAACGTGCGGACGAAGGAGACTACCGGCAGCGCCTACGTCTTCGAGCGTGGGGATAACGGCTGGCAGCAGGCTGCCAGGCTGACGCCGTCGGATGGCGCCGGCGGGGACGGCTTCGGCGACGCCGTGGCACTCACCGGAGACCGGGCCCTGGTCGGCGCGCATTTCGCCGACCTCGGCGGCAGCGACGAAGGGGCGGCCTACGTTTTCGAGCAAGCCGACGGGCGCTGGAACGAGGTCGCCAAGCTCACTGCCCCCAAACCGGCGGACCGGGACCAGTTCGGACACGCCGTCGCCCTCGCGGGTGGTGTGGCGTTGGTCGGCGCGCCCCGCTTCGATCATCCCGGACGCGATTCCGGTGCAGTCTGGGCATTCACCCCGGGGGCGGAGGGATGGCGTCTGAACACCCGGCTGTCACCGGCGGCGTCGGACACCTACGACGAATTCGGTTCCGCCGTCGCAGCAGAGGAGGGCATGGCCGTCGTCGGGGCACCGCAGGACATCCCCGCGAACGCCGACGGCGAAGTCGTTACCGGTACGGTCACGCTTTTCCCCGGCGTGAAGTAGGACCAGCCGCTCTCGCTGGTTTCGGGCGCCGTGCACCCGCCGCAACGGTGCGCTAGCCGGGGCGCGTTCACCCGCGCCCCGGCTAGCGTCTCCAGCCCTGCCTTGGCGAGCGAAAAAGGCATCGCCACGCGTCCACGGCACGCACCCGGTCAAGCGTGAACCCGGGCATAGTTTCGACAGCGCGCCCGAGATTCACCCTGTGTTCGATTTGATCACTGACGGTACTCGGGCCGCCTGCCGTGATTGCCCTCACGCGGCGCTGCGCGGGCGACTCCGCCCCATCGGCCATACCTCGAGTACCCCCGCGAACAGCACCAACGCGCCGCCGGCTACCTCCAGCGGCCTCAGCAGCTCACCGGCGATCACCGCCGCCGAGACCAGGCCCACGAGCACTTCGGTCATCAGCAGGATGCCCACGCGCGCGGGCTCCAGCCGTGCGGCTGCCCACATGAGGCAGGCCACCGACAATCCCCACCAGACGCTGCCGGTGAACAGCGTCCAGGCAAGCGCCGGGGCGATCGATCCCGCCGACAGACTCGGCAGAGGCTCCAGCATCGGCGCGAGCGCGGCCGCGCCGATGCTGGCACCGAGGGCGAAGACGAAGGCCGATCTACCCGGTTGCACCGCCGGCCGGAAGCGAATACCCGTCGTCGCAATCGCCCAGAGCAGGCCCGAGGCCAGCCCCAGCCAGTCACCCAGGCCACGGGGAAACGGCAGCTCACCGTCCGCCCCCAGCACGAATCCAAGGCCCGCGAGCCCCACGACGATGGCGCCGAGGCGGAGCCACGGTGTCGGCCAGCCCATCACGTAGCGGCCAATCAGCGTGCTCCAGACCGGGGTCAGAAAGAACAGCAGGATGACAATCGCCACGCGCCCGTAAACCAGGCCCGCCGAGTAGAGCACGAACGCGAAGCCACCCAGCGCGACCCACGCGAGTGCTTGCGCGCTGGAGTGCGCAGAGCGCTGCCGTGTCCGCCAGGCAAAGGGTATCAGCAGAAGGGTGGTTACCAAGACGATTGCCAACGTGCCCCAGGCCCCTGACAGGCCGAGGTCGGACAACCGTCGGACCGGCAGCCAGTAGAAGCCCCACAGGCATCCGGTCCCGACGACAAACAGCGTGGCGATGGTAGTGGTGCGGTCGTTGTGCATTCCAGCGTGGGGCTGCCAAGGGGCGCTATACCGGAGTGTCCTGGAACACGAATTCGTATTCCGGGACACTACTAATCTTCTCAGAAGTATTGTCATGCGTCAGAGCGCCACAGCGGCCCGGGGGCAAGACGCGTTCGCGCCGGCGTGGCTGGGTCACGTCAAGCGAGCGCAACGCCGCCACCGGGTCGCTGTGGCGCTCCCTTTGGGCCGAACTGTGCGCCGATGGGATCTGCGTTGCTCACCGCTTGTGTAGCCCGGCTACACGGAGCGCCTCGTGCCTTGCCCCATCGGCGCACAGTCCGGCTGACGCATGACAATACTTCTGAGAAGATTAGTAACATCCGGAGCACTCGTTTTGACGCTGACAGGGCGTCCGAAACGTCGCCGGATCAGCTCACAGCAGCAAGGCCCTCCCGCTCCAGCCGTTCGAGCCGGGCGTTCTCTTCGGCCGTCAGGACGATCCCGTTCGATTCGGCCACCTCCCGCGCCGCGAAACGCCGTTGGGAGGGGAGACGGGCACCTTGTCCGACTATCGCGTCGAACAGCATCTCCGCCCGGGCCTCTGGCGAGCCCTCACGGCCGTTGGCGAAACGTGCGGGATCGAAGGCCAGGATCAGCTCGCCATGGCTGGGGGAAAGCGACGTATCGCCCAGCCAGTCCAGCGCCTCGCGGCTGGTGAGGTCACCGATCATCGCCCCGGCCAGCAATTCGATCATGGTCGAAATCGCGGAGCCCTTGTGGCTACCGAAGGGCAGCATCGCCCCGGCAAGCGCCTCTTCCGGATTCCGAGTGGGACTGCCGTCCGGCCCCAAAGCCCATCCCTGCGGCAGGGACTCCCCCGCGCGGCGGCGTAGTTCGATCTCGCCCCGGGCCGCCACGCTGGTCGCAAAGTCGAAGACGAACGGGTGGCCGGCGCGTGGCCACCCGAAGGCGAGGGGATTCGTGCCCAGCAGCGGTTCGCACCCGCCGACAGGGGCAACGGTGGCATAGCTGGGGCACATCGCCAGCGCAGCCAAGCCGTGCTCCGTGATCGCTTCGATCTCCGGCCAAAGCGCCGCGAAGTGGGTGCAGTCGTTGACGACCATCGCGGCGACGCCCAATGCCCCCGTGCGCTCGACCAGCTTCGGCAACCCGGCCTCGAACGCGGCGTTGGAAAAGCCGCCGCCGGCGTTCACCCGCACGATGGCACCTTCCTCGTCAGAGACGACGGGCACCGCATCCGGCACGACCTTGCCCCGCGCGAGCGTACGCAGACAGCCCTCGACGCGATAAATGCCGTGCGACTTGCAGCCATCGCGCTCGCCGGCAACCAGCACACGGCTCAGCGCGTCGGCATGCTCAGCGCTGAAGCCCGCCTTGCGAAAGATCGCCTCGACCCTGGCGGTCAGCTCAGGGATCGAGATCACGTGTTGCCCGTTCATCGCAGTACTCCTCGCCCATATCGATCATATATTTTATACAATCCAATGTGCCTGCCATGAGAGAAGCTGACAAGGTGGAAGAGTTCGCCTAGGAGAACTGCGATGCCGCGACATCGAGCCGCCTACCGCGTCGCCACTATGTGGAACGATGCAGCCGCCGGCCTCGAGCAGACGCTGCGCGACTACAATCGGATCAACAACCACCACATTCCGCAGCGCGTGCTGCATCACCGAACGTCGGTGCAGACCCTCAAGGCCTGGCAACAGAATCGACCCGAGCTATTTCGAAAACAGGTAGGAGAAGATGTCCAGACTACCTGAGTGGCAGTCAGATGGTTGGGGCTACCGAGCCCGAATCGGACTGCTTACACCGCACACCGACATCGTGCCGGAAGGCGAGTTTCACGCGTTGTCGCCGAAAGGCGTATCCGTCCACGCCGCGCGAGTTCCCTTGGGCTGGCAGAGGGGACCGGAGCCACCACCGATCGGGCTGGATGCCGTGCGTGCGTTCGCGGAACCGCCCGATGTCGACGTGGCGGTGGAGTTGCTTGCACGTGCGCCGCTCAACGCGATCGCCTATGCATTTACCAGCAGCGCGTACTTGCTCGGGCCCAAGGGAGACGATGCGCTTCGGCGACGGCTTGAACAGCGGTCAGGGGGCATCCCTGTGGTTCTCCCGTGTCAAGCGACCGCGTTGGCACTGAAAGCGCTCGGGGCCAAGAGCCTGGCATTGATCAATCCGCCGTGGTTCCCAGCCGAGCTGAGCGAGAAGGGAGCGACATACTTCCGGGACCTCGGTATCCAGGTACCGTTTTCCGCATCGGCGACCGACCTTGCCCCGAATCCAATGAGCGTCGGAATGGAAAATGTTTACGACTGGGTTCGCGAGCACGTACCCGATGCCGCCGAAACAGTGTTCATCGGAGGAGGCGGTTTGCGCGCGATTGGCGCAGTGAAAGCACTTGAAGAAACGCTTGGAAGACCGGTTCTGACAGCAAACCAGGTGGCCTTCTGGCGGGCGCTTCGATTGGCGAACGTCAACGACGATATTGAAGGCTATGGGCAGATCTTTGCTTGCCAACCGTCCGCCTGACCGACATTCGAAATATCAGGTGGCCACGAGGACGGGCGCCCGCCAAGCGGGATCCAGCGGCTCGGTGTCGGCCGCGAATGCGTCACGGACGTCCATAGCACAAAGTGCCGGTGACAAAGCTGCACTCGATAGCCTTGCCGTACTGGCGTGCCTGGCGGAGCGGTAAAGGAATCTGAGGTCCCGTCTTACACGGGAGTAGGGCGATGTGACGGGACTTGGCCGGCGCAATGACAAAGCCCGGCATGGCACGCTCAACCATGGTGGCGGTTAACCGCCTCAACGACCGCATCGGTGATCGCAGCCACCGTCTCAGGCCTGTCACCCACAAGCTCACGTAGGCGCTGCTGTAGCTGTACGTCCTCCTTGAGCTTGGCCTGCCAACCGCCGCGGGAGTAGAGCGAATCCCCATCTTCGGGCAGATAGCGATGAATCCGCATACTCCTCAGTAGAGGTTGAGGATCGATTCGACGGTCTGCACGTGGCAAGCGCCAGGGATCGAATTGCGGAGGCTGCACTTGGTCAATGCTCACCGGCAGCATCGTGTCGGGATCCGCCGTGGGAACGATGACCGGCATTGGCGTGACCTTCATAGTCCGGCGGCCATCGGCAAGGTACAGGTTGGCCCGACGTTGAGGCGGCCGTGGCGTCACCTCGGCCAGCGGCTGATCTTCGGGCATCGTTAACAGCCGCTGGATGTCCTCATCGATGGCGATGTCTTCGCCCGTCCGTCGTTCCAGCTTGGTCAGCACCGCACCAACCAACGCATCTTTCTACGACGCGATTTCACCGTCAGTGCAAGTCCGGAAGCGGTTCGGAAAGCCCTGACTCGCTTGCAGGAGGAGGGTACGCTTGTGCGTATTGGGCAAGGAATCTATGCACGGGCGAGGCGCTCACGGCTAAGTGGGGACTCCTTCCCGAAGGAGGGCTAAGCAGCGTTGTCGCCGAAGTGGCCAAGCGACTCGGCCGCGAGGTCATCTCGGATCCGCACACGCGGCAGTACAACGCTCGCGAATCCAGGCAGGTCCCCACAAGCCGGTACGTGGAACTCTCCGGGGCGTCCATGCGGCGCGAGCTCAAGATCGGACGGGGCAGAGTCCGCATGGTCGCGAACTGAAATACGGAATCGACGCGGTTGTGCGCGCACTGGCTGGCGTTCGCTGGCGTCCTCCGAACGCTGATGGGCGATGGCCGTAGCCACCGGGACCTCATTTCACGCCCCTGATGGTAGCCTGTGGTTCATCTGCAACTCACACGGAGGGTGGTATGACTAGTACTTCAGTACACTTGCCGGACGAGCTGGTGGAAGAGGCGCGCAAAGAGGCGCGAGTGTATAACCGCACGGTCAGTGGCCAGATCGAGCACTGGGTGAAGCTCGGACGCGCTGTCGAGACCACGCCCGGGTTCACGCTGGATCGGGTGCGTGCCGCGCTCGAGCAGCGCTTCGATCCGGAGGATCTGACGGCGGCCGAGCGGGAGATTTTCGAGGATCTGCTGGGAGAGGCGATGGATGCGCCGAGCAAAGCCAAGGATGACTTCCTTGCCGAGCTGCGCCAGAGAACTGGCACTGTGGGTTACGACGAACGCGGGCGCCTGGTGCGTACGCTTCCTGATGGTGGCGTAGAAGTGCTGGAGGAGTAATTGTCGCCACCCAGCCGCTCCATGCCTCGGTGGAACCAGTCGCCGTCATTTGCAAACCAGAAGGTGCCGCACACGGTGCTCACCGTCTTCTACGGTGAAGCGCTCCCCCGAGGTCCGGGAACGGGCGGTCCAGATGGTGCTGGAGCACCAGGACAGCTACGGCTCGTCATCGACGCCTATGCCCGACGCATTGTTGGCTGGCGGGTTGCCAGCACGCTGCACACCGAGGCGCCCTGGAACAGCGCTGCATCAACGCTCTCTCGGCGATACACCGCGGCTGGCGCACCACAGTGATAGGGGAGAGCAGATGGGCACCGAGGTGCAGTGACAACTGTGGCCTCATGAGACGCGGCGGAAAGGCGCTATTGGGATTGCGAAGCCTTAGCGCGCATAGCCCTTGTCAGAACACCGAAATCGGCGCATGGGTTGGGGATGGTTGACAAGAAATCACTAAGCGAGCGGGACATCTGCACCAAGTACATCACGCCCGCACTAGAGAAGGCGGGGTGGGACATACAGACGCAGATCCGTGAGGAGGTATCCTTTACGGCCGGACGGGTGATCGTCCGCGGTCGGCTCCATGCGCGGGGAAAGAAGAAGCGAGCCGATTATCTTCTTAGTTATCGCAAGAATCAGCCGCTCGCCGTGATCGAGGCCAAGGACAATAAGCACACCCTTGGTGATGGTATGCAACAGGCCCTTGCTTACGGCGAAGCGCTGGACGTCCCCTTTGTATTTGCCAGCAACGGCGACGGTTTTCTTTTCCACGACCGTACCGGGTTAAGCGCCAAGACCGAGACCCAGCTCACCCTCCATCAATTCCCGACCCCCGACGAATTGTGGGATCGGTACTGTCTTTGGAAAGGGATCCCCGGCTCTGCCCGGCCGGTGGTGGAACAGCCATTTTGCGATGATGGGAGCGGCCGCATCCCGCGCTACTACCAGCGGGTAGCGATAAACCGCGCCGTGGAGGCGGTAGCCAAGGGCCAGGACCGCATCCTGCTAGTAATGGCAACCGGAACCGGAAAGACCTTCACCGCGTTCCAGATCATTTGGCGGCTTTGGAAGGCAAAGCAGAAGCGCCGGATCCTGTTCCTGGTGGATCGTAACGTCCTCGCCGACCAGGCCAGGAACAATGACTTCCGGCCGTTCGGCCAGGCCATGACCAAGGTCACCAACCGCACCATAGACAAGTCGTACGAGATCTACATTGCCCTTTACCAGGCAGTCAGCGGGAACGAGGAAGAAAAGGACATCTACAGAGAGTTTTCCCCCGATTTCTTCGATCTCGTGGTCATCGACGAGTGTCATCGCGGCAGTGCGGCGGAGGAGTCCTCCTGGCGCCGCATCCTCGACTACTTCTCCAATGCGACGCACCTCGGCCTTACCGCTACGCCCAAGGAGACCAAAGAGGTCTCCAACATCGACTACTTCGGCAAGCCCATCTACACCTATTCCCTGAAGCAGGGCATCCAGGACGGGTTCCTCGCCCCCTACAAGGTGATTCGCGTAGACCTGGACAAGGACGTACAGGGCTGGCGTCCTTATCAGGGCCAGACCGACAAACACGGCCAGCTCATCGAGGACCGCATTTACAACCAGAAGGATTTCGACCGCAAGCTGGTCCTGGACCAGCGCACCGTGGCAGTCGCCGCCCGAATCACGGATTTCCTGGAGAGAAGCGACCCCTTCCAGAAGACCATAGTTTTCTGCGAGGACATCGATCACGCGGAGCGCATGCGCGAGTCACTGGTCAACCTGAATCCCAAGCGGGTTTCGGAGAACCGCAAGTACGTCATGCGCATCACGGGCGACGAGGCCGAGGGCAAAGCGGAGCTCGACAACTTCATCAACCCGGAAGAGCGGTATCCGGTGATCGCCACCACCAGCAAGCTAATGACCACGGGAGTGGACGCCCAGACCTGCAAGCTCATCGTCCTGGATCGCCGCATCAATTCCATGACGGAGTTCAAGCAGATCATCGGCCGCGGCAGCCGGATCAACGAGGACTACAACAAGCACTGGTTCACCATCCTCGACTTCAAGAAAGCCACCGAGCTGTTCGCCGACCCCAACTTCGACGGCGAGCCCGTCCAGGTCTACGAACCAAAGCCAGACGAACCGGTATCGCCGGATGACCCGGCGGCCGACGAAACGATGGACCCGCCGGGCGTGGGCGACGAGCGGGGAGCCTATGATAGCGGGCCGGGAGTGCCTGAGGATGAACCGGACACCCCCTGGGATGCCGATGACGCCTGGGGCCCTTGGAGCGACCTCGATACCGGTGGTCCGGGGGAGGGAGAGTCAGGCCCCAAGCGCTACGTCGTTGACGACGTGGAAGTGGAAATCCTGGCCGAGCGAGTCCAGTATCTGGACGCAAACGGCGATTTGATCACCGAGAGCCTGAAGGACTACACCCGCAAGCGGGTCAAGGAACAGTACGCCTCTCTCGACGAATTCCTGAAGCGCTGGGATCGCGCGGACCGCAAGCAGGCCATCATCGAGGAGCTGGCCGAACAGGGCGTCTTCTGGGACGACTTGATCCAGGAGGTGGGCAACGCCCTGGGCGAAGAGCCCGATCCCTTCGACGTCATCTGCCACATTGTCTACGATCAGCCGCCGCTCAGCCGCAAGGAGCGGGCCGCGAACGTGCGCAAGCAGAACTACTTCAGCCAGTACGGCGAGACAGCGCGCCAGGTACTCGACGCACTCCTGGAGAAGTACACGGATGCCGGCATTGAGCCCATCGAGGACCCCAAGGTCCTGAACCTGGATCCGCTTTCGCGTTTGGGCTCCCCTATGGAGCTCATCAAGGCCTTCGGTGGCAAGAAGGGCTACGAACAGGCCGTGCGCGAGCTGGAAGACGCCCTCTACGACCAGGAAGCTTGATAGCGGAATGAACCACTAACGCGCCCCCGCGCCACGCCAGTGGCGCGGGGGCGCCTAATGATCACAATCCAAGAGATCGACACCATCCATGGCCATCAGCACCACCATTACTAATCTTTTAGAAAGTAATGTCAGGTTCGATTGTGTATCGGCAGGCCGGGTGACGGAAGAACGACTGCACTAGT
>NZ_JBNAZM010000058.1:0-23734 GCF_051195215.1 Arhodomonas sp. AD133
GCGGAAGATGCCGGTGACGCCCACGTAGCCATCGATGGCCTCCATGGCGTCGCGCACTGCCGCACGATCGGTGGTGCTGACGGCCTTCACCGCTTCCGTGTACAGCATGAGGCCGTCGTAAGCGTAACCGCCGAAGGTAGAGACCGGCTCGTCGAAGCGTGACTCGTAGGCCTGCTTGTAGGCCATCAGGACCGCTTTCTGCGGGTCGTCGGACGGCATCTGCTCGGCGACCAGCAGCGGCGGTGCCGGCAGGCGCACACCCTCGGTGGCGTCCGTGCCGGCGAGCTCGATGAACTTGTTCGAGGCGACACCGTGGGACTGGTAGAGCGGCAGAGCCAGGCCGAGCTGGTGGTAGTTACGCGTCGCGATGGCCGGCCCCTGACCGAAGCCGAATACGAAGATCGCCTGTACGCCCTCGGTATTGGCGATGTGCGTGAGCTGCGCCGACATGTCGGTATCCTTGGGCGCGTAGGTCTCGTCGGCGACGATCTCGATACCGTGATTCCCGGCGATGGCGAGTGCCTGCTTGCGCCCCGAGGATCCGAACCCGCCGCTGCCCGAGAGCAGACCGATCCGCTCGATGCCGCGCTTGCGCATGTCGTCGAATACGCGCGCGGCGGCCATGCGGTCGGTTTGTGGCGTCTTGAACGTCCATTTCCGTGGGGGCTCGATGGGTGCCACAGAGCCGGAGAGGCTGATGAACGGCATGCGGGCGCGTTCCATCACCGGAATCACGGCCATGGTACTGCCGGTAAGCCCGCCGATGATGACATCCACGTTGTCCGAGGTGATCAGGCGTTTGACGAAAGTCCGCGCCTTGGCGGCATTGCCGGCGGTATCGTAGGTGATGAGCTCCAGCTCACGGCCGAGCAGTCCGCCGTTGTCGTTGAGGTGCTCGACGTACTGCTCCAGCGTCTTCTCTTCGGGATCTCCGAGGAAGGAGGCGGGGCCCGTCACGGGCATGAAACCGCCGACGCGTATCGGTTCTTGCGCCTCCGCGGTGCCCAGAGTCAGTCCGATCAGGGCCAGGCCCGCCCACAGCCGGGTCGTGAAACGTCCTCGCATGATGCTCTCCTCTCGAGTGATCTCGTTGTCGTTTATTAGTAACCGGCGGCGCCGGTCGGCTGGGCCTGGTGATAGCGGCCGGTGAGAAAGACCAGCGGATCCCGTTCCGGTTCATGGTCGAATGCTTCCACGCGACCGAGCAGGATGATGTGATCGCCACCGTCGTGGCACAGGTGACGCCGGCACTGGAACCAGGCCAGACAGTCGGCGAGCAGGGGGGCGCCGCCGTGCCCGCGCTGCCACTCCACGCCAGCGAACTTGTCCGGCCGGGGCGTGGCGAAGCGGTTCGACAGCGCCTGCTGCTCGGCCGTGAGCACGTTCACGGCGAAATGCGAGGCTTGCTCGAATGCCGTTCGGCTCGGTGAGCGCCGCGACAGACTCCACAGCACCAGTGGCGGATCCAGGGACACGGACGTAAACGAGTTGACGGTGAGCCCCACCGGCGTATCGCTGTCGGCGAGGGCCGTGACCACGGCGACTCCGGTCGCGTAGCAGCCGAGAGCGTTACGCAGTGCGCGCGGATCGATGGCCTCCCGTGTCGGGGAGGGCGTGTTGCCGGTCGCAGTTGCCGTCACCATGGTGCTCCCCCCTTACGCCGTGGCCTCGCGCCGGAGCCGCTGCTCGACGCGCGGCATCACCTCCTCGGCGATGAGCGTCATCGAGCGTTCTACCGTCTCCGGGGGCATGTGCCCGAAGTTCTGCAGCATCATCACGTGGCGTACGCCCATCTCGTGGAGCTCGACGAGCTTGTCCGCGACCGTCTCCGGCGTACCGAACAGGGACAGACCACTCGCCAGGATGTCGTCGAAGGTCTGCTTCTTCGCGTACAGCCGCGAGTCCACGTAAAGGTCGAAGGGCTTCTCCGTGTTGCGGCGCACGGCCTTGTCGGTCTCGGCGACGTGGGTGTGTAGCGCCAGGATGGCGTCGTCCGGACCCACCGGGCGACCGGCCGCTTCGCGGCCCTCGCGGAAGCTCGTCACCAGCGGCGCGATCTCGTCCCAATCGTCCACCGACGCGTAGGGCACGGACACCAGATCGTGGCCGGCACGGCCGACGTGGTACGCCGCCTCGGCGCGCAGGACGGCCACCTTGATCGGCGGATGCGGCTGCTGCACCGGCGGCACGTTGAGCTGCACACCGTCGAGGTGCTGATACGTGCCCTGGTGCGTGACGCGCTCCCCGGCGAGCAGTCTCTTGACCAGGTCCAGATTCTCGTCGAAACGCTCGCGCTTCTCCGCGCCGTCGATGCCGAAGCCCTCGAACTCGTGCTTGAGATAGCCCGAACCCACGCCCATTACCAGACGCCCGCCGGATAGGCTGTCCAGCATCGCGTAGCTCTCGGCCACCACGCGTGGGTCGTGGAAGGTGAGGATGGAGATGGCCGAGCCGAGCCGAATGCGCTGGGTCTGTGCCGCCAGATGCGCGAGCATCACCGCCGGGTTGGGAACGGCGCCGTACTCGTGAAAGTGGTGTTCGGCGACGAAGAACGTGTCGTAACCCAGGCGGTCGGCGAGTCGGGCCTGGTCGGTGACCTCCTGGTAGAGCTGGGGCACGGTGCGCTTGTGGCCCGGGTAGGCGGTTTCCGGGTAGTGATCCTGCACCGAAAAGATGGAATAGCGCATGGTGGGCGTGTCGTCGCTCGACTGAGTCTGCTGGGTACGTGCGACGGACATGGTCTCCTCCTGTGTTCTGTATAATGTAATTAGTTATGAAAAACGTAATTCCAGGTATCGTATCCGTCAAGCATTCGTGGAGGCGAGGTTGATGAGCGCAGATGAACGGTCCCAGCAGGGCGTGCGTTCGGTGGAGACCGGGCTGGGTCTGGTGGCGGTGTTGGCCGCGGCGGACGGCGGCATGGGGCTTGGTGAGTTGGCCCGAGGGGCCGGGCTTGCGCCGGCGAAAGCCCACCGTTACCTGGTGAGCCTTACACGCGCGGGTCTGGTGGAGCAGCAGCCGGACAGCGGCCGCTATGATCTCGGGCCACTGGCGCTGGAGCTTGGGATGGCCGCCCTGCGGCGGCTCGACCTGGTAAGGCTGGCCGACGCGGCGCTGCACGGTCTGCGCGACGCGCTCGACGAAACGGTGCTATTCGCCGTTTGGGGTAATCGTGGCCCGACAGTGGTGCGCTGGCTCGAGAGCTCCGAGGCGGTGACGGTGAACGTGCGTCTGGGCTCGGTCATGCCGCTGATCAACTCGGCCACGGGCCGCGCATTCCTTGCCTGGGGCGCGCGAGCCGTGGTTCAGCCGTTGCTGGACGCGGAACTTGCCTCCCCGGGTGCGAGGCTGGACGCCGAGGCGGTGGCGTGGCTCATCGAGGCTACCCGCGAGGCGGGTGTGGCGACGGTCTCCGGTGATCTGCTACCGGGCGTTGCCGCCGTCGCGGCACCGGTCTTCGACCATCAGGACGAGATCGCGGGTGCCGTCACGGCGCTGGGCTACGCCGCATCCTTCGACGAGTCAGTCGACGGTACCAATGCACGGGCCGTCAGCGCCGCCGCCGCCGATCTCTCCCGCCGGCTCGGGCACCGGGGGTGAGCATGCGCTGGAGCGCATGAGTCGAAAGTCGAACGTTGCAAGTCCCAAGAGGGTATGGCACCGCGGGCGACGATTGCCACTTTCAACTTCAAACTTTGAACTTTTCACTTACAAAAACGAGTGGCTTCGCCGCGACGTTGTCTACCCGGCCAGGAATGTGTGCAGCCGCGCGGCGAGCCAAGTGGGGGTTTCCACCATGGGATAGTGGCCGGCGCCGTCGACTGTTTCGATGGTGCACGCATTCAGCCAATCCCCCAGTGTCTGCGCCATGACCTCCTCGGTGATGGCGCCGTCGTAGGCGCCGATCAGGGCGAGGAAAGGCGTGTCGCAGCCGTGGAGGGCGCCGGCGAAATCCTCGTCCGCCCAATCGGTGAAGTAGGCGGCGAAAGTGGATTCCTCGCATGCCGAGAACGACCCGCGGCACATGCGTTCCAGCCACAGCTCGCCCAGGCGTGAGCCAGTGGTCACATCGAGAATTGTCCGGCGTGCGTCGGCGTCGTGGGCGGCGGATTCGAAAAGCCGGCGGCCATCGGCGTCGAATGCCACGCCGCTCGCCGGAACCGGTGTGATGCCCACCGCACGCCGGATGCGATCCTCGGCGTAGGTGCACAGCCACTGCGCCGCCTTGCCGCCCATGGAATGGCCCACGACGTTGAATTCGTGCCAGCCCAAGTGATCGGCGACCGCGAGTGCCGCCCGGCCCATACCTTCAACGGAGTGCGGCAGATCGAGGTTTCGGGAGCCGCCATATCCGGGGGCGTCCACCAGGGCGAAGCTGAAGCGTTCACCGTCGAGCCAGGGGTAGAGCGGGCTGTAGCCGGTGTGGTCCGAGAACCAGCCGTGGAGCATAATCACCGGCCGAGGGCCGTCGCCGATGCGGCAATGAGCGGGCAGCGCCATGACCTCGCCTCCTCAGGTCGTCGTTGTGCTTGTCGTTACCGCATTGTGGACGACGGGCGCCGCGTTCGCAGCGGCGAGCGGCGTCTGACCGCGTCGCCACTGCGCCAGGCGCGTCACGCCGGGTAGATGGCGTGTGGGGAGTGTGCCGTTGTCCGCTACCCGCGGCAGCTTCGCTGCATGTCCGCTACGCGAGAACGGGCAACCGGTGCGCACTGCGAATGTCAGCGCCCTGGAGATGGTGATCGGCCCGCCCGGGTCGTGGGGCCGTGCGCGCTAGACGTCAGTGGTGTTTGCCAGCGTGGTCGTTCGTCCGGCCGGTGAGCGGCTCCACGGTGACCTCCACATCGACGTCGCCTGCCTGGGCGAACTCGAGGGTTATGGGAAACCGGTCGCCTTCGGCGAGCGTCTTCTTCAGCCCGGTGAGCATGACGTGGTAGCCCCCGGGTTCGAAGACCAGCGGTCGCTGTGCGGAAACCGGCGCGGTATCCACAGGCTCCATGCGTGCGGTGTCGTTCTCGCGGACAGTGCGGTGCAGCGAGGCGTGGGCGGCTATCGCCTCGTCGACGCTCACACCGGTGAGGTGGTCCGCGGCGCCGTCACTCGTCACGGTGAAGTACACCGCCGCCGACGGTGCGCCCGGCGGCGTCGCCCGTGCCCAGGGGGATTCGATAGTGAGTGCGCCGGCCTCGAAGGAGTGCGCCGCCGCCGCGGTCACTGCGGTGAGCGTAGCGGTGGCGAGCACGGAACGCAGCAGTCGGTGCATGGGATCCTCCCGGAATGCCAGGGTCGTCGTAACCCGGGCATGATACGCCGGTGGCGTCGCGCTATGGGTGTGACCCTTTGTCGCATAGCGACGGCGACGTAGCACACGGCGCTAACGCGGCGAATGCTTGGCGAGCTTGCGCTGCAGCGTGCGCCGGTGCATGCCCAGCGCCCGTGCGGTGGCGGAGATGTTGCCGGCGTACTCGTGGAGTACGCGCTGAATATGTTCCCACTCGGCGCGCTCGGGACTCAGCGGCGTCCAGTCAGGGTCGGCGCTCGCCGACCGCCCCGCGGCGGCCGCCAGCAGTGTCTCGATATCCACGGGTTTGGCGAGGACATCGTCGGCGCCGGCGCGCATGGCGGCGACAGTGGCCGCCACGCTGGCGAAGCCGGAGAGGACCAGAATGCGACTTGCCGGCGCCCCGGCGCGCAGCTCGGGCAGGAGGTCGAGACCCGAGGCCTCGGCGAGGCGCAGGTCGAGGACGATTACCGCCGGCTGCTGGCCGAGGATCGCCTCCCGCGCCTCGGCCGGAGTGCCCACGTGGGTGACGCTGTGGCCGCGCCGCGTCAGCCGCCGTGCCAGGGTGCGGCGGAAAGTCTCGTCATCGTCGATGATGAGCACGGTGAGCATCGTGTGCGCCTGCGCTTTTCTCATGCTGATGGGTTCCGGGCCGGCAGCCGCACTTCGAGCGTTGTCCCGCCGGTCACGTTGCGATAGCAGGTGAGCCGGCCACCGAAGCGCTCCAGGGTACTGTGGGAGAGAAGTACTCCGACGCCGAGCCCGCCATCCTTCGACGACGTCGGGTAAGGGTCGATTTCGAAGTCGGGCGGCAGCCCGGGGCCATCGTCGCTGATTCGCACGCGCACGCCGGGATCGTCGTGTTCGTCACAGCGTTCGGCGGTGAGCTGCACCGGTGCGTCCCCACCGGCTTCGGCAGCATTGTCCAGAAGGTTGAGCAACGCGGCGATCACTGCATGCGGCTCGATGGCAAGTGCCAGGCCACGTGCCGTCTCGGCGAGGTTCACCTCCAGGCGCGTCTCCGGGTTGAGCGCGCGGAAACGCTCGGCAACGCGTGCGATGAGATCGGGCAGCGCCAGTGTCTCGGTTCGGTCATCACGGGCTTCCACGGCAATGCGGCGCAGGCGCAGCAGGGCATTGCGACAGCTCGCGAGCGCCGTCCCGAGCTCGCCGAGGCGCTCGCGGGTCTCGTCGTCGAGGTCAGGTTCCTCGGCCGCTTCTTCGGCGAGCATGAGCGCGGTGGACAGCGGCGTGCTGATCTCGTGACTCGTCACGGCCGCTTCGGTGGCCACGGCGACTACGGCCTCGCGGCGTAACAGCTGTTGGCGCACGCGCTGTATCTCTGCCTCGCGCCGGCGCAACCGTTGTCCGAGAAACAGCAGGCTCGCGCTCAGGAGCACGGCGGTGACGGCAAAGGTTCCCCACATGCCGAGCACGTGCCAGTGGAACAGCGTCGCCATGGAGGCGTTCGGCAGGGGGAGTGGCAGGTGCCAGAGCGCGAGACCGCCATACTGCGCCACGGTCAGGGCCAGCAATGCGGCAACTGCGCCGGCGCCCAGGGTGGCACCGGCGATGGCGAGGGGGACCACCAGCAGCCCCACCAGGGGGTTGGTGGCACCGCCGGTGACCATGAGCCCAGCAGCGAGCGCTGTGGTGTCGACGGCGAGCAGCACGGTAATGGCTGTCGCGCTCGTGGGCCGCAGGCGGTCGAATGCCTGGGCCAGATTCATGGTGAGGACGACGCCGGCGGCGGCGAGACAGACCTGGGTGGCAGGCGTGCTATTCGCCGCCAGGGCGGCGAGAGTGAGGAGCGCGGTAAGCCCCCAGCGCAGGCGCGCGATGAGCCTTGCGGTGGCGGCGAGCTCGGATTCCGTGGCCGTTACGGTGGGCGACTGCGGTCGATGGTCGGTCGTTGGCACGTCGATACCCGATGCCCCCCGCGGGTGCGTCGTTACGCTCAAAGCGTGAGGATACCAACCTGATCGCGCCGTGGTCGGGGGTGCGACGGTGGGTCGCACCCCGTCCGCTGTCAGTCGTCGTAGTCGAGCACTACTCGGTCGGTCACCGGATAGCTCTGGCAGGTGAGCACGTAGCCCGCCTCCACCTCGTAGTCTTCCAGAGCGTAGTTGACGTCCATTTCCACCTCGCCCTCGATCACGCGGGCACGGCAGGTGGAGCAGACTCCGCCCTTGCAGGAGAACGGCAGGTCGGCGCCGGCGGCGAGACCGCCGTCCAGAACGCTGTCGGTGTTGCGCGGCAGCTCGAAGAGCGTCTCCTGGCCGTCGACGCGCACCGCGATCTCGCTCGTCGAGTGATCGGCCTGGAGGTCCTGTACCCGGGCCTCATGGCGCCGCTTGGCTTCGCCCGGCTGGGTGAACAGCTCGAAATGGATCCGCGCCTTCGGCATCCCCTGCTCCTCGAGCGCGGCGGAAACGCCGTGAATCATGGGCTCGGGGCCGCAGATGAACGTCTCGTCCACGTCCTCCAGGTCGATCCAGTGGCGGAAGAGCGCGCGGCACTTGTCGGCGTCGATGCGCCCGTGGAAGAGCTCGATGTCCGTGCGCTCGCGGCTCATCACATGGACGAGGTTGAACCGGCCCATGTAGGTGTTCTTGAGGTCCTCGAGCTCCTCGCGGAAGATCACGCTCGGCGTCGCGCGGTTGCCGTAGACGAGGGTGAAGCGGCTCTCCGGCTCGGTGGCGAGCGCCGTGCGCGCCAGCGACATGACCGGGGTGATGCCGCTGCCCGCAGCGAAGGCCAGATAGTGTTTGGCGTTGTCCGGCTCGAAGGGCACGTTGAAATGGCCCGCCGGGGGCATGACCTCGAGGCGGTCGCCAGCCTTGAGCGCACCGTTTGCGAAGCTGGAGAAGCGTCCGTGGGGTTGCTGCTTGACCGCGACGCGCAGCTCCTCGTCCTGCACGCCGGTGCAGATGGAGTAGGTGCGCATTACCTCCTCGCCGTCGATCCACGTGCGCAGCGCCACGTGCTGGCCGGGTTCGTAGCGATAGGTGTCGCGCAGCTCTTCCGGCACGTCGAAGCGGATGGAAACCGTGTCACGGGTCTCCTGGCGGACGTTGGCGATGGTCAGTTCATGGAATCGGGACATGGGTCGTCTTCTCTCCTCGGTGCCCGCGGTGCGATCAGAGGCACTTGAAGTAGTCGAAGGGCTCCAGGCAGTCGTCGCAGCGGTATTGCGCCTTGCAGGCCGTGGAACCGAACTCGCTCACGCGCGTGGTATTGGTGGAGCCGCACCGGGGACAGGCGACGGCGGGCAGCGGCGCGAACAGCGCGCGCTTGCTCGTCGCCCGCCCGGCCGGTGGTGCGATGCCGTAGGCACGCAGCTTCTCGCGGCCTGCATCGCTCAGCCAGTCGGTGGTCCATGCCGGCGAGAGCTGCTCTTCGACGCGGACGCGCTCGACGCCGTGGGCATGAAGCACGTCCTGTACGCCCTGCTCGATGGTGCGCATGGCCGGGCACCCCGAGTAGGTGGGGGTGATGGTCACGACCAGCTCGTCGCCATCCCAGCGAACGTCGCGCAGGATGCCGAGGTCCTCGATGGTGAGCACCGGGATCTCGGGATCGGTCACCTGTGCCAGCCATTCGCGGGCCTTCCACGGCGCCGGCTGTACGGTGCTACCAGCGCGCATCGGGGTAGGCTCGCGGGAGAAACTGCATCTCGGCGAGCAGGAAGCCCAGGTGCTCACTGTGCTCGCCCTGCTTGCCACCGGACTGCATCCAGCCGTCCTCGGGTCGCCTCAGCGTTGCCTCGGCGAAGACCTCGTCCACTGTCGCCGACCACTGTTCGCGCACCTCGGCAAGATCGGCGCCCACGCCTGCCTGATGCATGGCCTCGTCCAGCGCGTCACCGGTGAACAGCTCCCCAGTGTAGGGCCACAGCCGGTCGACGGCCGCCTGTACGCGCTGGTGGCTTTCGTCGGTGCCGTCGCCGAAGCGGATCATCCATTCGCTGCTGCGCCGGATGTGATAGCCCGCTTCCTTCGCGGATTTCGCCGCAATCTCGGCGACACGCTCGTCCCCGGAGCGGGAGAGCTGTTCCAGCAGGGGCATGTGGAAGGCGTCGAAGAGGAACTGCCGCGCAATGGTGAGCGCGTAGTCCCCGTTCGGCTGCTCCACCAGCAGCGTATTGTGGAAATCCAGCACGTCACGGTGAAACGCGAGGGTGTCGGCGTCGCGCTCGTCTCCCCCGAGCTCGGCGGCGTATTCCAACCATGACTTCGCCTGGCCGATGAGGTCGAGGGACACGTTGGCGGTGGCCATCTCCTCCTCGAGCGCCGGCGCGTGGCCGATCCACTCCGACAGCCGCTGGCCCAGGACCAGCGCGTTGTCGGCGAGGCGCAGCACGTACAGGTAGCGGTTACGATCGTCGCTCATGTCCATGCCTCGCGCTCAGAGGTTCTCGACCTCGTCGGGCACCTCGTAGAAGGTCGGATGCCGATAGACCTTGTCGTCGCTGGGGTCGAAGAGGATCTCCTTGTCCCCGGGCGCGGAGGAGACGATGTCCGCCGAGCGCACCACCCAGATGCTCGCGCCCTCGTTACGCCGGGTGTAGACCTCGCGCGCATTCTCGATGGCCATGGTCTCGTCGGCGGCGTGAATGCTGCCGACGTGTTTGTGCGCGAGCCCGTGCTTGCTGCGGATGAACACTTCCCACAGCGGCCAGTCTTTCATGTCTCGTCCTCCTCGCTGTCAGGCCGCGTGGCGAGCGCGCGCGGCGCGCTTGTCGGCATGGGCCTGAGCGGCCTCGCGTACCCAGGCGCCGTCGTCGTAAGCCCGGCGGCGTGTCTCGATACGCTCGCGGTTGCACGGGCCGTTGCCCTTCAACACGTTCCAGAACTCGTCCCAGTCGATCTCGCCGTAGTCGTAGTGACCGGTTTCTTCGTTCCAAACGAGGTCCGGGTCCGGGACGGTGAGGCCCAGGTACTCGGCCTGGGGCACGGTCTGGTCGATGAAACGCTGGCGCAGCTCGTCGTTGGTGTGGCGCTTGATTTTCCACGCCATGGACTGCTGCGAGTGCACGGAATCGCCGTCCGCCGGGCCGAACATCATCAGGCACGGCCACCACCAGCGGTTGAATGCTTCCTGGGCCATGCGCTTTTGCTCGTCGGTGCCGCGGCAGAGCTCGAGCATGATTTCGTAGCCCTGGCGCTGGTGGAAGCTCTCCTCCTTGCACACGCGCACCATCGCGCGGGCGTAGGGTCCGTAAGAGCACCGGCACAGGGGGATCTGGTTGACGATCGCCGCGCCATCCACGAGCCAGCCGATGGCGCCGATGTCCGCCCAGGTGGGCGTGGGATAGTTGAAGATGCTGGAGTACTTCGCCTTGCCCGAGTGCAGCGCGTCGATGAGGTCCTGGCGCGCGGCGCCCAGGGTCTCGGCGGCGCTGTAGAGGTACAGGCCGTGGCCCGCTTCGTCCTGGACCTTGGCGAGCAGGATCAGCTTGCGGCGCAGGTTCGGCGCACGGGTGATCCAGTTGCCTTCGGGCAGCATGCCCACGATCTCCGAGTGGGCGTGCTGGGAGATCTGACGGATCAGAGTCTGGCGATACTTCTCCGGCATCCAGTCCCGCGGCTCGATGGTGATCTCCTCATCGACCCGCTGCTGGAATTCGCGCTCCAGGCCCTCCAGATCCTCGGCGGACTGGACCTTCTGGCTGCCGGTATCCACGAACTGGCTGTACATGTCGCTCCTCCCCCGGAGGCGGTAGGGCGGGCGAATGCCCACCCGGGGTTACGATCCGGTTATTAGATGATGATACATAACGATCAGGCCTCGTCAATGATTTGTGTCATTTGAAGATGCGCCTTCGAAGGGGAGCCAACGGCCGCGTCCGCCGCGGTCGCCGGCGCGATGCATGATCGCCTCAGTCCGCCTGGATCGTGGGGCGTAGCAGAATCTGGTTGATGTCCACGTGGTCGGGCTGGGTGAGCGAATAGTACACCGCTTCGGCGATGTCCACGGCCCGCAGGATGGGCGATCCCTCGGCATACAGGTTCTCGCGGACCGCCTCGCGTACTCGCTCGTGGGAGATGCCTTCGGGCAGCTCGGTATCCACTGCACCCGGCTGTATGTCGGTCACGCGGATGTTGTAGCGCAGTCCCTCCCGGCGCAGCCCTTCCGAGACGGCGCTGAGGCCGGCCTTGGTGGCGGAGTAGACAGCGGCGCTCGGAAATGTGACACGTGCCGCCACTGAGCTGATATTGATTACGTGTCCCGATTCGCGCTTCGCCATCGCCGGGAGGACCGCGTGAATCGCGTACAACGCCCCGCGCAGGTTGACGTCGATCATGCGCTCCCACTCGTCCACGCGGCCGCTCAGCAGCGGAGACAGGGGCATGATGCCCGCGTTGTTCACGAGCGCGGAGACGCCGCCGAGGTCCTCCAGCTCGTCGCCGACGCGGGTGACACTGTCCTTGTCGGTGACATCCATGGGCAGGGTGTGTGCCTTGCCGCCGCGCTCGCCGATCGCGTGCTCGATTTCCTTGAGTTGCTCGGCACGTCGCGCGGACAAGGCGACGGTGGCTCCGGCGTCGGCGAGGCGCTTGGCCGTCGCTTCGCCGATGCCGCTGCTGGCGCCAGTGATCCAGATGAGCTTGCCGTTGAGTTCCATGGTCGATGCTCCGTGGTCGCGGGTTTCGAGTGGCAGGATTCGAGTTGAATGAGGGGGCGTCGCGGCGAAGCCGCTCGCCAGTGAAAAGTTCGAAGTCGAAAGTAGCGCGTTCGCACCGTGGTGCCGTTACCGTGCGCGATTCGGTACCTGAAACGTGTGCCCCGACGTGCTGACGAACGGCCTGCGGCCGTGATGCGTCCATACCGGTCACGGGTTCGCTGCCGCTCGCCTGTCGCCGGCCTACGGCGCAGCTCCTCCATGCTGAAATCTTAGTTCTTACTGGTGTTTGGCAACGGCATGGCGATTGCCGCCGCGCGACTTCCAGCTTGCCATTTGCAACTTGCGACTGCCGCAGCGCGGCTCCACCGCGTCGCTCACAGTCCGCCGAAGCGGCGGTAGAAGTAGGGAGCCGGCTCGGGCAACGGCCCCTCCGCGGTCTGCAGGTGGTCGCTCAGGTATTGCTCCGCCTGGGCGTAGGTGGCGCGGTAGAGGTTGCGGCACAGCAGTCGCGCGGCGGCGCCGTGCCAGTCGCCGGGGAGCACGTCGTCGGGGAGCTGCGGGTCGCGCAGCAGCAGCCGTCGCACTTCGTGGATGAGCAGCGTGCGGACCAGGAAGCATTGCTGCGGGTCGAGGCGCTTGGCGGAGCGCACGGCGCGCCACACGGGTCGAAAGCGGTCGAGGAACTCCTCGTACTCCACGGCGAGCTGATCGAGGTTCCAGCAGTCGCGGACCAGGCGGTTGAGTGGCCGTGACGTGGGCAAGCCGTCGTTGCGGGCGTGCATCACGATGACCTCGCCCTGCACGTCCAGATCCTGGAGCGCGGCGGTGAGCGCATCATTCGGCGGAAGCGGATGCGCCATGACACCGGGGGCGAAGGCGCCGAAGCCGAGCGTGGCCAGCTCCTTGCGCAGTGCTTCGCGGCGGTCGTTGTTCACCTCGGAGGTGATCACCAGCGTCCATTCGCCGTTCCACGGCAGGTGCGGTTCTGCGTAGACGCGCTGGTAGGCGCGCTCGAAGCTGCGCCAGCCGCTGCGGGTGAGGCTGTAGTAGCTGCGACGGCCGATTTGCTCGGACGTTAGCCAGCGTTCCTTGGAAAGCCGGTATACCGAGGTGCGCACCAGCCGCTGGTTGAGGCCGAGGGGCTCGAGTACCCGGATCAGGCTGCCGAGCCACACTGTGCCCCCGCGCGGCGCGATGGCGTCGCCGTAGACCGTGATGATCAACGAGCCGGCGCGCATCGGCCGGCGGCTGCGGAACTCCTCGATGAGCTCGTCGATGACTTTGGAGCGTGCCATGGGGTGCCCTTTGTATCACGTCGTCAGCCCGTGTCGCGAGATGCTTTCACGGGACGATCATATTTTGATACTTTTCAAAGACCGTATTTTACGGTATCTGTATCGCGATGCACGCATCCGGTGCCGGCTGTAAACGATTTGGATCAAAAATAAAGGCCGGACTACCCTTGCGGTAAAGCGGGCTGCCGCTCGCGCGCCACAACGCAGCCCGACGCGCTACGCCCAGTCAATCGCACGGGGTCGGCAACCCCGCCGGGGAGGAGATTCATGCAGGCAGCGATCATCGCGCCAACCCACCTAGTGTCCTGGGACGGAAGTTCGTTGTATCCCGGCGCGTCGTGGCGCCGCTGAGTTCTATTGTCCAGTTCGGTCTGCATCGTGCGTGGTGAGTGTCGCACGTTGAGGGGAGAGCCATGTTCGGCGAGTTTCTGCAGTACCTGTTCTCGGGACTGACCACCGGCGCGACGTACGCCCTGGTCGGTCTCGGGTTCGCGATTATCTATAATGCCAGCCACGTGATCAATTTCGCCCAGGGCGAGTTTCTCATGATCGGCGGCATGGGCACGGTCATGATCATGGCCGCCGGTGTGCCCATGCCGCTGGCGATTCTCGCGGCGGTTGCGCTGGCGGTGGTGGCAGGCGTACTGCTCGAGAAGTTCGCCATCGAGCGGGCGGGCAGTGCCGAGATCGTGCCGCTGATCATCATCACCATCGGCGCCTCTCTGGTGCTGCGCGGGCTCGCCCAGTATTTCTGGGGCAAGGCCTACCACGCCGTGCCTGCGTTCAGCGGGGACGAACCGATTCGTGTCATGGGTGCGACATTGCTGCCCCAGAGTCTTTGGGTGCTGGGGATCGGCGCCGTGCTCGTTGTCGCGCTCGCGTTCTTTTTCAATCGTACGCTCACCGGCAAGGCGATGCTGGCGGTCTCCCATAACAAGGATGCCGCGCGCATGGTGGGGATCAATCCACGCCTGGTGCTGATGCTCGCGTTTGCCCTGGCGGCAGCGCTGGGGGCCATCGCCGGTGTCGTCTCGGCCCCCATCACCCTGACCTCGTATGACGTCGGCATCATGCTGGGGCTCAAGGGCTTCGTGGCGGCGGTCCTCGGTGGGCTCGGCAGCGCCGTGGGCGCGGTTGCCGGCGGTCTGTTGCTGGGCCTCATGGAGGCGATGGCCGCGGGTTACATCTCCTCCGATTACAAGGATGCCGTGCCCTTCGTGATCATCCTGCTGGTGTTGTTCTTCATGCCGAGTGGCCTGTTCGGCAAGCGTGGAACGGAGCGCGTCTGAATCATGTGGAATCGTTTGCAAAGCCCGTACGCCGGTCTGCCCGTGCTCGCCGTGGTGCTGGTGGCGCTGCCGCTGGTGTTTACCAACCCCTATCACTATGACGTCGCCATCCACATTCTCATCAACGCGGTGGTCGCGGTGGGGTTGAATCTGCTGATTGGCTACGCCGGCCAGATAAGTCTCGGGCATGCCGGCTTCTACGGTCTCGGCGCCTACGTGACCGGTATCCTGAGCGGGGTCTACGGTTGGCATCCGTTACTGTCCATCGTGGCCGCGCTGATTGTCGTGGGCGTGCTTGCCTTCGTCGTGGCGCGGCCCATCCTGCGCCTGTCCGGACACTACCTGGCGATGGCCACGCTCGGCCTGGGCATTCTCATCTCCATCGTGATCTCCACCGAGGGCTGGCTCACGGGTGGGCCCGACGGCATGATCGTGCCGGCGATCAGCCTCTTCGGCTGGGAGCTTTTCGGCGAGACGAAGTGGTACTGGGTCATGGCCGCGTTGCTGGTGCTGGCGGTGTGGCTCGCGCTGAACCTCGTCGACTCGCCGGTGGGGCGCGCTCTGCGGGCCGTGCACGGCTCCGAGGTCGCCGCCCAGGTGGCGGGTGTGAACACCAGCAACTACAAGGTGCTGATCTTCGTCGTCTCGGCGGTGTTCGCCGCCCTCATGGGAACCGCCACGGCTCACTATTCGGGGTTCATCACCCCGGATCTTGCCGGCTTCTTCCATTCCATCGAGTTCGTGACCATGGTCGTGCTCGGCGGCATGGCCTCGACCTACGGCGCGCTCATCGGCGCAGTAATCCTGACATTGCTGCCGCAGTTGCTTACCGGTTTCGACGACCTGGAGATCGTGATCTTCGGCGCGATCCTGATGAGCGTGATGATTTTCATGCCGCGGGGCCTGGTGCCCACCGTCGCGGCCCGGCTTCGCAGGGAGGGGTAGAGATGACCGCGCTGATGACCGTGGACGGCCTCACGAAGTCGTTCGGTGGCGTGCAGGCCATCGCCAACCTGTCCTTCGAGATTCGCGAGGGCAGCATCCATTCAGTGATCGGGCCCAACGGCGCCGGCAAGACGACGTTGTTCAACCTGATCACCGGGCTGTACACGCCCACCGGCGGGCGTATCACCTTCTCGGACCAGGATACCCGCGGCATGGCGCCACATGAGCTGGCGCGCCTGGGCATGAGTCGCACGTTCCAGAACCTGCAGGTCTGCATGAACATGTCCGCCATCGAGAACGTCATGGTGGGTAATCACCTGCGCCTCGACCGCCGATTCCTGCCGGCGTTGCTGCGGTTGCCGTCGGTGATTCGCGGCGACCGCCGCTGCCGCGAGTACGCTGCGGAGCTGATGGAATTCGTGGGGCTCGCGCGGTATGTGCGCAGCAACGCCGACAGCATGTCCTACGGCGCATTGAAACGCCTCGAGATCGCCCGTGCGCTCGCCGCGGAGCCGAGAATGCTGCTCCTCGACGAGCCCGCTGCCGGTCTCAACGCCAACGAGACCGCGGAGATCGACGATCTCATAAAGAAGGTGGCTGACAGCGGCGTGACGGTGGTGCTCGTCGAGCACGATATGAAGCTCGTCATGAACATCTCCGAGCACATACTTGTACTCAACTACGGCAGGAAGCTCGCCGAGGGCACGGCCGCCGAGATTCGGCACGACCCCGAGGTGATCTCGGCCTATCTGGGCGCCGCTTAGGGCCTGCTTGCCCATGAGGGAAGGACAGACATGACCGACGCAATCGCTGTCATCCAACGCGAGCACAACGGTATCTGGCGGGTGCTGGATACCGCCGATGCCCTCGTGCGCGAGTATCGCGAGGCCGGTGAACGGCCTGATCGCGCTCTGTTCGCCACGATGTTCGACTACATAGAGCTCTACGCCGACCGCGTTCATCACCCCAAGGAGGACGACTATCTCTTCCGCCTGCTGCGCAAGCGCGAGCCGGGGCTCAGTGAAGTGCTCGACGAGCTCGAGGCTCAGCACGAGGAGGGGCCGGCGCTTGTGGCCGAGGCCCGAGCGTCGCTGGAGGCGCACGTGGCGGCCTATCCGGAAGGCCGTGAGCGTTTCGAGCAGGCCGTCGGGCGTTTCGTCGAGTTCGAGCGCGCCCATCTGCGGCGCGAGGAGTCGGACGTGATTCCTGTCGCCCGCCGTGTGTTCACCGACGAGGACTGGCGGGAGGTCAATCGTGCGTTCGCCGACAATGACGATCCGTTGTTCGGTGAGCAGCAGACCGAGGCTTTCCAGGCGCTCTACCGCCAGATCGTGAACTACGCGCCCACCCCCATCGGCCTCGGGATGACGCATGCCGAAGCCGGGGAGGTGCCGGAACGGGCGGCGGAGAACCTGCTGGAGGTGACCGGGCTCGATACCCACTACGGCCGCATTCAGGCGTTACGGGAAGTGGACTTGGTGGTTCCGCGGGGGCGTATCGTCGCGCTCGTCGGAGCCAACGGCGCCGGGAAAACGACCCTGCTGCGCACGATCTCGGGCCTGCAGCCGGCTACCCGCGGGGTCGTGCGGTACGCCGGACAGGACGTCACGACGATGCCCGCCGAGCGCCGCGTTGCCGAGGGCATTGCCCAGGTGCCGGAGGGCCGGCAGGTATTCGGGCCGATGAGCGTGGCCGACAACCTCATCCTCGGTGCGTACACGCGTGGCCGCAAGCAGGAAGTGCGACAGGATCTGGAACACGTCTACGAGCTCTTCCCGGTCCTCGCCGAGAAGCGCCACCAGGCGGCCGGTACGCTCTCGGGCGGTCAGCAGCAGATGCTCGCCATCGGCCGCGCGATGATGACCCGGCCGCGGTTGATCCTGCTCGACGAGCCCAGCATGGGGCTTGCCCCGCTGCTGGTCGCGGAAGTTTTCCGTACGGTCGAGCGCCTGCGCGAGGAGGGCATTACCGTCTTGCTCGTGGAGCAGAACGCCTCCGGGGCGCTCGCGATCGCGGATCGGGGCTACGTGCTCGAGACCGGCGGCATCACCCTGTCGGGCAGTGGCGCGGAGCTGCTTGCCGATGAGGGCGTGCGCCGGGCCTACCTGGGTATGTAGCGATGAGTCGCCGGCCTTGGGCTGAAGAGCCGGTACTTGACAATGATTTCGATCAAAAATAGTTTCGACGCTGGTGGCGGTGCCGATCACCGACCGCCCGCGACGAGCAGCGCGATGGGTCGTCACCCCGGCGGCGCCATCGGTATCACCGCCTCGCGCGGCAGCAGGAGGAGTGCAAAATGTTGCGAGCAGTATTGAAAAGGGCAGGCCTAGTCGCCGGTGTCGCCGGCATGGTGATCGGTGGTCTGTCGCCCGCCACCGCACAGGACGGGCCGATTCGCATCGGCAGCTTCCTGGCGGTCACCGGTCCCGCCTCATTCCTGGGGGATCCCGAGCTCAAGACCCTTGAGCACTGGATCGGTAAAATCAACGAAGAGGGCGGTATCAACGGCCGCCAGCTGGAGCTGGTGCACTACGATACCGCCGGCAACGCCGGCAAGGCGCGCACCTTCGCCAAGCGTCTGGTCACCTCCGACCAGGTGGATCTGATCGTCGGCGGTACCACCACCGGCACCACCATGGCCGTGGTTCCGCTGGTGGAGCGTTACCAGATTCCCTTCATATCCCTCGCCGGCGGCGTGTCCATCATCGACCCGGTCAAGAAGTGGGTGTTCAAGACCCCGCACACCGACCGCATGGCTGCCCGCAAGATCCTCGAGGACATGCAGAGCCGCGGCATCACGAAGATCGGTCTGATCTCCGGTACCGGAGGATTCGGCAAATCCGGGCGGGAACAGACCATGAACGTGGTGGGCGACTATGACGTCGAGATCATCGCCGACGAGACCTACGGCCCCAACGACACGGACATGACCGCGCAGCTGACCAATATCGCCAACACCGACGGGGTCGAGGCGATTCTGAACTTCGGCTTCGGTCAGGGGCCGGCGATCGTCACCCGCAACTATGACCAGCTCGGGCTGGATCTGCCGTTCTACCAGTCCCACGGCGTGGCCTCGAAGAAGTTCATCGAGCTCGCCGGCGAGGCCGCCAATGGGGTCCGCTTGCCCGCAGCTGCACTGCTCGTGGCCGAGAAATTGCCCGACGACGACCCGCAGAAGCCCGTGGTCACCGCCTACAAGAGCGAGTACGAGGCAACGTTCAACGAGTCCGTCTCCACTTTCGGCGGTCACGCCTACGATGGTCTTATGATCGCCGTGAACGCCATCGAGCAGGCGGGTACCACCGACAAGGCCGCAGTGCGTGACGCCATTGAGAATACCTCCGGTCTCATGGGCACCGGCGGTGAGTTCAACATGGGGCCGGAGGATCATCTCGGTCTCGATCTCACGGCCTTTCGCATGCTCGAGATCCGCAACGGTGACTGGGTGCTGACCAACGAGTGAATGACTGCCCGCCTGGGGCCCGGCCCCAGGCGCACCGACATCCCCGCGCTTCGCCGGTAACGGCGAAGCCTGTTTCTCCCCCCCGCAACGCTGGAGAGTGCTGCCATGGCCAAAGAGTTCGCTTCCGCAGGCGATATGACGCCCAAGGAAATCACCTTCGAGGAGCTGGCGCCCGGCGCCTACGCCTATACCGCCGAGGGTGACCCCAACACCGGCATCATCGTGGGCGACGACGGCGTCATGGTGATCGATGCCCAGGCTACCCCGTTGATGGCCGAGGAAGTGATCAAGCGCGTCCGCCAGGTCACTGACAAGCCCATCAAGTACGTGATGCTCACGCACTATCATGCCGTGCGCACGCTGGGCGCTTCCGCTTACGGCGCCGAGCAGATACTCGCCAGCCGCGATACCTACGATTTGATCGTCGAGCGCGGCGAGCAGGACTGGGCCTCGGAGCTCGGCCGTTTCCCGCGTCTGTTCCAGGGCGCAGATACCATTCCGGGGCTGACCTGGCCGACGGTGGTCTTCGAGGGCCACATGACGTTGTGGGTGGGTGAGCGTCGTGTCGAGATCATGCAGCTCGGCCGTGGTCACACCAAGGGCGATACCGTGGTGTGGCTGCCTGACGATAGGGTGCTGTTCAGCGGTGATCTGGTGGAGTATGGCGCCACGCCCTACACCGGCGACGCCTACCATCGCAACTGGCCGGATACCCTGGGGCGCCTGCGCGACCTCGCTCCCAAGGCCCTGGTTCCCGGCCGCGGCGAAGCGTTGAAGGGGGCCGACGAATGCGAGCGGGCCATCGCGGGCACCCAGGCGTTCGTCACCGATCTGTATCAGGGCGTGAAGCGTTGCCGGGATGCCGGCAAGGACCTGAAGGCCACCTACGACGAGGTCGTGGCCGAGTTGCAGCCCAAGTACGGGCACTGGGTCATCTTCGAGCACTGCATGCCGTTCGATGTGACCCGCGCCTACGACGAGGCCGGTGACTATCCCGACCCCCGTATCTGGACCGCCGAGCGCGATCGCGAGATGTGGGAAGCCCTCGCGGGTTGAACGGGGAGGATCACCATGCCCACTTCTCATGAGTGCCCCGTATTCGAATACCATCGCTCGCCGGATCAGGACGCCGCGGAGCCGGTCCGGCACCCGGTGGTGGTCGTCGGGGCCGGTCCCATCGGCCTCGCTGCGGCCATCGATCTTGCCCAGCGCGGCCGACCGGTGGTGCTACTGGAGGCGGGCGATGGGGTGAGCGAGGGCTCGCGGGCGATCTGCTTCGCCAAGCGTACCCTGGAGGTATTCGACCGCCTCGGTGGCGCCCAGCGCATGGTGGACAAGGGCATTACCTGGAACCTGGGGCGGGTGTTTTTCGGCAACCGGGAAGTCTACAGCTTCAATCTCCTGCCCGAGGAGGGACACCGCCGCCCCGCGTTCATCAACCTGCAGCAGTACTACGTCGAGGAGTTTCTCATCGAGCGGCTTCAGGCACTGCCGGACGCCGACATCCGCTGGCGTAACGAGGTCACCGCCGTCGCCGAGGATGACGATGGCGTCCACCTCACGGTGGCGACTCCCGAGGGCGATTATCGCCTGGTCGCCGACTACCTCATTGCCGCGGACGGGGCGCGCAGCCCCGTCCGCCATATGCTCGGGCTGAAGGCGGAAGGACAGGTCTTCCGTGACCGTTTCCTGATCGCCGACGTGGTGATGCACGCGGATTTTCCCACCGAGCGCTGGTTCTGGTTCGACCCGCCGTTTCATCCGGGCCAGTCGGTACTGCTGCACCGGCAGGCGGACAACGTCTTCCGGATCGATTTCCAGCTCGGCTGGGAGGCCAATCCCGACGAGGAGCGCAAGCCCGAGCGGGTGATCCCGCGCATTCGCGCGATGCTGGGTGACGGCGTCGATTTCGAGCTGGAGTGGGTGAGTGTCTACACGTTCCAGTGCCGGCGTGTCGCCAGCATGCGCCCGAGTCCGCGCATTCTGTTCGCCGGCGATGCGGCGCACCAGGTCTCGCCCTTCGGCGCCCGCGGCGCCAACAGCGGGGTGCAGGACACTGACAACCTGGCCTGGAAGCTCGACCGGGTGCTCGCCGGGCGCGGCGGTGACGCGCTGCTGACGAGCTACGATTACGAGCGCACCGTCGCCGCCGACGAGAACATCCTCAATTCCAGCCGCAGCACGGACTTCATTACGCCCAAGAGTCCAGTGAGCCGCGCGTTTCGCGACGCCACGCTGATGCTCGCCGAGGACTATCCATTCGCGCGCCGTCTGGTCAACAGTGGCCGCCTGTCCGTGCCCACCGTGCTCAGGGATTCGCCGCTCAACACCCCCGACGGAGACACTTTCGACGCCCGGGTGGTGCCGGGCTCGCCGTGCCCGGATGCGCCGGTGCGTACCGATACGGGTGATGACTGGTTGCTCGGTCACCTGGGCGGCGAATTCACATTGCTGGCCTTTGCCGACGATGCCGGTGGTCCATCGACATCGCTTCGTGCCTCCATCGAGGCGGTACGTGAGTTCGAGCCACCGTTGCGCGTCGTCGTGGTGGGTAAGGGGGCAACGGGCACGGGTGAGGCGGTGCGTGTCGAGGATACCGAGGGCCTGGTGGCGCAGCGTTACGACGGCCGCCCGGGGACCGTCTACCTGCTGCGGCCGGATCAGCACGTTGCCGCCCGCTGGCGGCATCTCGTGCCCGAGCGCGCGAACGCCGCTATCCAGCGGGCGTGTGCGCTGGACGCGTGATCCGACGGCTGTACGAGGAGGAGAGCCATGCCAATGGAACATTTGCACGTGGATCCCCGGCTGGAGCGCGGCGACGACTTCTACGAAGCGCTCATGGATATGCACCGGGATCTGTCGGAGGAAGAGAGCCGCCTGGCCAACGCCAAGCTCATTCTGCTGCTCAGCAACCATATCGGTGATATCGACGTCCTCACCGAGGCCATGCGCATCGCCCGGGAAGGGGTGGCCGCCAACGGCGCCTGAGCGGATGTGTCGCGGGCAACGGTAGCCGCCCGAGTCCTGTGGGCGGCCGCTGTGGTGGGTGCTGTCGCCACCGTGGCCGTGTTCGCGGCCACGGTGGCGGAGTGGGCATTGCGCGGCGAGATCGCGCGGGCGTCGCAGAAGGCGATGAATCTGCGACTGGATGCCTTGCTGGATGGCCGGTGTCAACGCTTGCGGGTCGTGCGGCGATGCCCGGGGCGGCCGGGCGGCATCCCCGCATTGCGCGTGAGCGTCCTGTGCGCCAGTGAGACCCTCGACGTGGTCGAGACGGCCGTCAACGGGATGCACGGGACAGTGCGGCTGCGCATGGCGGTGGATGGTGACGGAGAAATCGTCGCGCTCGCGATTCCCGAGCACCATGAGCAGATCGGCTTGGGGCGTACCCTCGGGGAGGCCGGACTGACCCGTCGGCTCGTGGGACACGGCCTGGGCGATCCGCCCGACGAGCAGTGGCGGCTGGTGCGTGAAGGTGGCCGTTTCGACGCCATTACCGCGGCCACTGTCACATCGCGGGCGATCGTCGACGGTGCTCGTGAGCTCCTGCAAGCCATGCCGCTGGGCTGCCGGTGATCGTGAGCTGTTCGCACTTGAGTATCGCCCGCTACGCCTCCCCCTACCATCGACGTCTCGGGTGCTCCACACTTGCGGTGAATGCCTCCACTGAGAGGTGAGGCTCATGAGTGACGTCTCCAGCCCCATGCCGGCCGTGTTCATCGGGCACGGCAACCCCATGAATGCTCTCGGCGATAACCGCTACAGCCGTGCCTGGCGCGCGCTGGGCGATCGCCTGCCCCGGCCGCGGGCGATTCTCAGCATCTCGGCGCATTGGTACACCCATGGAAGCTTCGTCACCACCAGCCCGCGGCCCCGAACGATTCACGACTTTCGCGGATTTCCGCAGCCGCTCTACGAAGTGAGCTACCCGGCGCCGGGGGATCCCGGGCTCGCCGAACGGGTGCGCGGGTTGCTCGGGCCGGAGGCGGTGCGCGGCGACCGGTCCTGGGGCCTGGATCACGGGAGCTGGTCCGTCCTGGTGCATGCCTATCCGCAGGCCCGGGTACCGGTGGTCCAGCTCAGCATCGATGCCGATGCCCCGGGGTGGCAGCACTATGAGCTCGGCCGTTGCCTGGCGCCATTGCGGGACGATGGTGTGCTCGTCATCGGCAGCGGCAACGTCGTGCACAACCTGCGCACCATGAACTGGGACGAAGCAGCCCCAGCGCTACCGTGGGCACAGCGGTTCAACGAGCTGGTGCGTGAGTGTCTCGTCCACAGCGATCACGAGGCGCTGTGCGACTGGCACGCCCTGGACCACGCGGATCAGGCCGTGCCCACGCCGGACCACTATCTCCCGCTACTCTACGTGATCGGGCTACAGCGGGATGCGGAGTCCGTGAGCTTCCCGGTGGACGGCATCGAGCATGGCTCCGTCGGGATGCTCAGTGTGGTCGTCGGGGGGAAGTGAAAGTTCGAAGTTCCAAGAGGAAGGTTCCGAGTCTGGTTCCGAGTCTGGGTTCCGGGTCCGGGCCCTGGGCCGACAACCTCAGATCCGTGACACGATCGGTGCTGCTTGCCACTCCTCCTATCTAACATCCCTTAACCCTTTGTTTTCCAAGGGGTGTGTATTGACCGTTTTCAGGCGATCTCGACCACGGCCAAGCCGAGTTTGTGGGCCTTGCGTTGCAAGGCGCGGAGCTGGCGATCATGGCGATGTGCCTCGAAGGTGGCGATGCCTTGCTCGATATAGGCCTGGCCTTGGGTGAGCAGAGCGTAGATCAGCCGTGCGAGCTGGTGGGCGGTGGCTTTGACGGCTTTGGCGGTATCCAT
>NZ_JBNAZM010000059.1:0-23631 GCF_051195215.1 Arhodomonas sp. AD133
GCCGTGGTCGAGATCGCCTGAAAACGGTCAATACACACCCCTTGGAAAACAAAGGGTTAAGGGATGTTAGATAGGAGTCTAAAGGTTCAAGCGGCGTGGGATAACGCCAATGCCGGTGCCGACTCGGCCCTTTGAACCCGGAGTGTGCGGCCTGTCACTGACGCACGAGCGCCGACCCGGCGCTTGTGCGCTCGATGAACCACGCCGAGCCGGAAATTGATAATAATCATGCAAACGACTCTCAATCGTGTTGCAGGATCCTTGGCACATGTCACGTCACCAAGGAGACTCGATCATGATTCGGCGCTTCCCGCTCATCACCCGTTCCCTGATCGCGGCTGCCATCGGCGCCGCTTGCCTGCCCGGACCGGTACTGGCCCACTCGCACGAGGCGCCCGGCGAACACGTAAAGGCGTTCCGCGAGCACATCGCAGACTATGAAACCGACGTGGTGAAGCTGGTCGACCGGCTGAACGCGCTTGCCGAGCGCTACGCCGCGGGCAAGGACATGGCCGGCGATCTCACCGCGCTGGTCGAGGCCTGGGAGGAAGTCGATTATCACGAAGTGATCGAGCGCAAGGCGGTGCCGATGTACAGCCCGATCTGGCAGCGCATCTACGCCCTCAAGGAGGCCGTGAAAAGCGGTGAGCCGGCGGAGGTCGTGCGCGAGCGTGCGAACCAGACCGCGATCGCGCTGCACGAAGGCATGGGCGCGCTCAAGCTGCGCGCCAACATGAAGCCGATGAAGGAGAAAGCCGCCAGGGGCGAGGCACATGGCGATGCGGGGCCGGAAACGACCATTCACGCCATCAACGAGGCGCTGGAGCACGCCGTTGGCGAATATGCCGAGGGCGAGCCCCACGAGGCCAAGGAATTGATCGAGGACGCCTACTTCGAGCGCTTCGAGGGCATCGAGGGCGGCCTCATCGAGCGTGACGCCGAGCTGGTGAGCGAGCTCGAAGAGGACTTCAACGCGGTGCTGCCCGGTCTGATCGACAAGAATGCCCCCCTGAAGAAGGTCCGTGAGCAGGTGGACAGCATGAAGGAGAAGCTGGCCCGGGGCGCGGAGCTCCTGGCCGAGGCCGAAGGCGAGAAATCCGAGGTATTCTGAGATGCAACGGCGCGGGTTTCTCAAGGGCGCCGCCGCGCTGGGTGTTCTGGGGGCAATGCCGTTTCCGGCGATCGCCAAGGCCCGTGGCGCCGAGGCGATCGGTCCGGAATCGGTGGATGATCTGCCCGAGCTCTCGGGTGAGCTCACGGTGTACCTGGGCCGTGGCGAGGGCGGCCTCTATCAGGACGTCATCGAGGCCATCCGCGAGCGCAATCCCGACCTGGACCTGGCGGTGCGCCGCGCCTCATCGGCATCACTGGCCAACACCCTGGTTCAGGAGCACCAGGTCGGCGGCGCACGGGCCGATCTGTTCTGGTCCATCGACGCCAGCTCGCTGGGCGCCGTCATCGATCAGGGGATGACCCGCCCGGTACCCGAGGCGCTTCACCGGCAGGTCAAGCCGGCGTTCCGCTACCCGCACCTGGCACCGGTCTCGGGCCGGGTGCGCACGGTGGCCTACAACCCCGAACGCGTCGACCCGGCGGACCTCCCGGACGCCATCATGGCCTTCCCGGATGCCGGGATCAGCGTGGGCTGGGCGCCCGCCTACGGGGCCTTTCAGTCCTTCCTGACCGCGATGCGCATCCTCGAGGGCGAGCCGGCGACCAAGGCCTGGCTGAAGGGAATCGCACCACACGCCACGGAATACGCGGGCGAGCTCGGCGCGGTCATGGCGGTCGCCCGGGGGGAAGTGGACGTGGCCTTCGCCAATCACTACTACACGCTCCGCCTGAAGCAGGGAAAGCCGGATGCCGCCGTGGATCTCGCCTTCACCGCCAACGATGCCGGCTCGCTGCTGAACACCTCGGGGGTGGTACTGCTCAGCGAGGGCGATCTCCCCGCCAACTTCGTCCGCTACCTCCTTACCCGGGAGGTGCAGTCCTATCTTGCGCGGGAAGCCTTCGAGATCCCCATGGTGCCGGGCGTCCCCACGCCGGACGGCCTGCCGGGCGCGAGCGAGCTGCAGCCGCCGGAGCTGGCGCTCACCCGGCTGTCCGATATGCGCCCGACGCTCGAGCTGATGCGTGAGGTCGGCGTGTTATGAGGCGGGGGGCGATACCGCTTGTGCTCAGCGGCGTGATCGCCGCGGTCATGATCATGCCCATCGGCGTACTCGTCTACATGGGCGTGGGAGCGGATGTCGCCTTTACCGCCCGGACCGCGGAAGTCGTGCTGAACACGGCGCTGCTCGCCGTGTTCAGCGTCGCCGCCTCGGTGTTGATTGGCGTGCCCCTGGCGCTCGTCACTGCCTACGCCGACCTGCCGATGCGCCGACTGTGGACGGGGCTGCTGGCGGCACCGCTGGCGATTCCGAGCTACGTCGGCGCGTTCGCCTATTTCGCGGCCTTCGGCCCGGGAGGCGAGATCGAAGCGCTCACCGGCCTGCCGGTGCCCAACGTTTACGGGCTGCCCGGGGCGGCGCTGGTGATCACACTCTACACCTACCCGTTCGTGTTCCTGACCACCCGCGCCGCGCTGCGCAACCTCGACGCCGGTGTCGTGGAGGTCGCCCGGACGCTCGGCCTGTCTCAACGCCAGGCCCTCGTCCGCGTGGTGCTCCCCCGGGTCAAGAACGGCGTCGCTGCCGGCGCCCTGCTGGTGGCGCTCTATGCGGTGTCGGACTTCGGGACGCCGGCGATCATGCGCTTCGACACCTTCACGCGGATGATCTTCGTGGAGTACAACGCGTTCGGGCTGGATCGGGCGGCACTGCTGTCGGTGTACATGCTGGGCCTGGTGGGGGCGATCCTGTGGCTGGAATCCCGCGTCGGCGCGGTGCGTGAGGCACCCGGCCGGCAATTGCGGCTGGCGATGGGACGCGGCACCAAAGCGGCGACCATGGGCGTCGCCCTGGTGGTCGCCGCTGCCGCCATCGGGGTGCCGGTCGGTCTGTTCGGCGCATGGCTGGTGCGTGAAGGCGCCGGAGGGTTCCACGCCGGGGTCGTGATCAACTCCACCTACTCGTCGCTGATCGCTGCCGCGGTAGCGATAGTCATCGCCCTGCCGGTCGCCGTGGCGGCCTCCCACGGGCGGCTCGGCCGACTGCTGGAACGTGCCACGTACATCGGATTCGGCGTACCCGGGATAGTCATCGGAACAGCGCTGGTCGTCGTCGGCCTCCACCTGGGCTTTCTCTACCAGACGCTGGCGCTACTGGTATTCGGCTACGTGGTCCGATTCCTGCCCCTGGCAGTGGGCAATGCGCGCTCCACACTGGAGCGCTCCGGCGGCAACCTGGTGGACGCCGCCCGCACGCTCGGCGCCGGTCCGCGTGAAGTCTTTCTGCGCGTGACCCTGCCCCTCTGCCTGCCCGGCATCCTCGCCGGCGGGGCCCTGGTGTTCCTGGAAGTGATGCGCGAGCTTCCCATGACCCTGTTGCTTCGGCCGACGGGATTCGACACGCTCGCCACCTACCTGTGGCGGGTCCACGAGGCCGGTCACTTCGGGCACGGGGCACTGCCGGCCGCACTGCTGGTCGCGGTCTCGGGGTGCGCCGTGGTGGCTATGCTGCGCAGCGAACGAAGGCCGACTGACACAACCTGAGCGAAGACGACGTATGCTGGACATCCGCAACCTGAGGGTGACCTATGACGGGGTAACCGCGGTTCGCGATCTCAACCTGCACATCGAGCAGGGGGAGGTCGTCACCCTGCTGGGCCCCACCGGCTGCGGCAAGAGCACCGCACTGCGCGTGGTCGCGGGACTCGAGCATCCGGATGCGGGGGAGGTTCGCATCGGCGGGCACCGGGTCAGCGGCGAGCCTTTCGTGCCGCCGGAAAAGCGCGACGTCGGCCTGGTCTTCCAGGATTTCGCCCTGTTTCCTCACCTCACCGTGGCCCAGAACGTGGGTTTCCGCCTCGACAAGGGCGCCCCGGTCGACGAGTGGCTACGTTGGCTGGGCCTGGAGGCGCATCGGAACGCCATGCCCGATACGCTCTCCGGCGGTCAGAAACAGCGCGTGGCGCTGGCCCGCTGCCTCGCCCACAAGCCGGCGTTGGTCCTGCTCGACGAGCCGCTGTCCAACCTGGATGCCGCGCTCAAGGACAGTCTGCGCTGGGAGATCCGCACCGCCCTCAAGCAAGCGAACGTGCCCGCCATCTGGGTCACCCACGACCAGGAGGAGGCGCTGTCGGTGGGCGACCGGCTGGCGGTGATGAACGCCGGCGCGCTGGAACAGTTCGCTGCCCCCGAAGACTGCTTCCGCGACCCGACCAGCCGATTCGTCGCCGAGTTCCTGGGGGAAGCCTCTTTCCTCCCCGGCGCGGTGATCGCCGGTGGCATGGTGGAAACGGCGCTTGGCACCGCCGCGAGCGACGGCCGGGCGGAAACGGGAGCCGTGGTGGACACGCTGCTGCGCCCCGACGACCTGCACGTGGCCGCCACCAAACAGGGTCCGGCCACCGTGCTCTGGAGCCGCTACGAGGGCGGCACCCGGCTCTACGGCATCGCGCTCGACGACGACGGTCCCGTGGTGAAGGTGCGCACCAACCACGAGCTCCGCATCCCGCCGGGCAGCCCGGTCGCCGTCACCATCGCCGCCGGCCACCCGCTGGCCGTCTTTCCGCGCGAGCATGAGGCCGCCGCCGAGCCCGCCCCCGCCCGTAGCATCGCTGCACTTCAGGCGGCGTGCGTCCTCGGCCACTAGGACATCAATCCGGTCACAGGTAATGCCACGTGTCAGCGCGTGCCAAGCGCTGGCAGCATTCCGGCGCGGAGATGTCGGCTGCCAGAGGCAGCCGACCTACGCTTCGAGTTGACAGGTCAAGGCGGTTACTAATCTTCTCAGAGGTATTGTCATGCGTCAGAGCGCCACAGCGGCCCGGGGGCAAGACGCGTTCGCGCCGGCGTGGCTGGGTCACGTCAAGCGAGCGCAACGCCGCCACCGGGTCGCTGTGGCGCTCCCTTTGGGCCGAACTGTGCGCCGATGGGATCTGCGTTGCTCACCGCTTGTGTAGCCCGGCTACACGGCGCGCCTCGCGCCTTGCCCCATCGGCGCACAGTCCGGCTGACGCATGACAATACTTCTGAGAAGATTAGTACATGCGGCGGCACCACTTCGGCGCCCACCGTCTTTCAACTTGAAACTTTCTGCTTTCCACTCAAAGAAAAACGGGGCCTTACGGCCCCGTAACCCTCTCAGCCAAAACTGCTTTCGATACAAATCCGTCGGCCGCTACCCCATCGCCGAAGGCAGCCACAGCACGAGCCCCGGCCAGGCGATGATCAGCAGCACGAAGGCGAGCATGATGCCGAGAAACGGCAGGCTGCCCACCATGACATCCGTGATTTTCCCCTCGCCTCTGACCCCCTGAACCACGTACAGGTTCATGCCGATGGGCGGGGTGAACAGCGAGATCTCCATCATCAGTACCAGGAAGATGCCGAACCAGATGGGATCGAAGCCGAACTGCACCACCATGGGCACGACAATGGGCACGGTGGCGATCATCATCGACAGCGTCTCGATGAAGCAGCCGAGCACCAGGTAGAACACCATCAGCGCCAGTATCAGGCCCAGGGGCGAGAGCCCCATGTCCGCCACCCAGTTGGAGAGCATGCGCGGGATCCCGAGGATGCCCACGATGTAGTTGAAGAAGAACGCGGCGGTGATGATGAGCAGGATCATCGCCGTGGTGCGCGCCATGGACAGGAACGACTGGTGCAGCATGGCGAAGGTGAGCTTGCCGTTGATCGCCGCCACCACCAGCGCCGCCACCACCCCCAGGGCGGCCGCCTCGGTGGGCGTGGCCCAGCCGGTGTAGATGCTGCCGATGACGATGGCGAACACGAACGTCGGCGGAATCAGGTCCACCAGGCAGCGCAAGCGTGCGCGAAGGGGCATGCGCGGTTCCGCCGCCCCCGCGACGCCGGGGCTCAGGATACTGAACGCGGCGATGGCAAGCATGAACGTCCCGGCGAGCGCGAGGCCGGGCAGGATGCCGGCGATGAAGAGCTTGCCGATGGAGGTGTTGGTAATCGCGCCGTAGATGATCATGTTGATGCTCGGCGGGATCAGGATGCCCAGCGTCGCGCCGGCGGTGAGCGTGCCCAGCGCCAGACGCTCGCTGTAGCGGCGCTCCTTGAACGCCGGCAGCGCCACGGTGCCGATGGTCGCCGCCGTGGCCACCGAAGAGCCGGAGATGGCGGCGAACATGGCCGAGGCGCCGATGTTGGTGTGCAGCAGCCCGCCGGGCAGGCGATTCAGCCATACCGACAGCGAGCCGTACATGCGCTCGGTCACCCCGCTTCGCAGCAGCAGCTCGCCGAGCAGGATGAAAAGCGGAATGGCCGTTAGCAGGAAATCGTTCAGCGTGCCCCAGAGGGTGTCGCCGAAGGAGTTCAGCAGCGGCATGCCGAGATACAGCAGCGTGCCCAGCGAGGCGATGCCGAAGATGGCCACGGCCACATGAATGCCCGCGGCCATCAGGCCGAGCAGCAAGGCGAGCCCGATGAGGGCCTCCGCGACACCGATCATGCCTCGCTCCTCCCGGCGCCGTGGGGCACCTCGTAGTCGTGATGACTGATCTCCTCGCGCGCCTCGTCGAGCTCGTCATCGGTGGTGCGGGGGCCGAACTCCCGGTTGACCGCGTCCACCTGGCCGCTGGCGAGCTTCACCACTGCACGCAGCGCGAGCACGATGGCGAACAGCGCGAACACGCCGAGCCCGGCGACCCACACGGTCTGCGGGATCCACAGCGGCGTCTGCAGCGGCGTGCTCGCGCGGCTCTGGAACTCCAGGCTCTCGAGCAGCGTCGCCACCGCCCGCCAGAACATGAACGCGGCCATGATCGCGAGCGCGAGCTGGGCGATGGTGTTGAGCGGCGCCCGCAGGCGGCGCGGAAACAGGCTCAGGAACACGTCCACTCGGGTGTGGGCGCGTTCGACCAGGGCGTAGGCGAAGCTGAACGCCACGCCCGCGGCCATGACGTAGCCGCCAATCTCATCGACGCCCTGGATGGAAAAACTGAAAATCTTGCGCGAAACCACCTCGAAGGCGATCAGCAGCGACAATCCCAGCGCGCCGTAGCCGGCGGCCAGGGCCGCGAGCTTTGCAAGGCGTTCGCCGTAGGCGGTCAGACCTCTGTGTTGCATCGCTTGCCTCCGCGGCGGGCAGCATCCGCTGCCCGCCGCCGGTCAACTTACTGAAGGTCGATGGCGTAGCCGGTGGCCTCACCCACCGTGTCGTTCCACACCTGGGTGCACTCCGGATAGATGGCGTTGCAGTCCTCGCCCCAGACCGGCAGCACGGCCTCGGCGGTCACGTCCGAGACCTCCTCGCGCGTCGTTTCACCGATGTCGACGAGCTGCATGTCATAGCTTTCATGCTCGCTGCAGCTCTCGCGGCCGATGTTGCAGTCGATGGCGTCGTCGTTGACGTTGCGGGCGATATCCCACATTTGCTTCTCCATCTGGCGGAACGCCGCGGTGAGCTCCTCCTGCTGGGTATCGGACAGGCGATTCCAGGTGTCCAGGTTCATGAAGTGCCCCTGCACCGAGAACGACAGCGGCAGCGGAACGAAGCTGTCGGTGACCTCCGGCCACTTGGCGCTGTTACCGGCGGTGGGTGCGGTCACCGCGCAGTCGGCGACGCCACGCTGCAGGGCGAGGTAGACCTCGCTGAACTGCAGGGTGACCGGCGAGGCGCCGAGGCCTTCCACCAACCGGGACATGGACGGGGTGAACACGCGCACCTTCTTGTCGGCGAGATCCTCCACGCCGTCCACGCCGCTGCAGAACATCATCTGCGGGCCGAACGGCCAGAGCGTGAGCAGCTTGGCGTTGAAACGCTCCTGCAAGCGCTGATCGAACTTCTCGCGGATGGCTTCCACCACCTCGCGCTGTTCGTCCAGGTTGGCGGCCACGCCGGCGAGATCCACGCCCTCGAAAAACGGATCGTCCCGCGAGGCCATGCCGATCTGCACCGACATCACGTCGAACGCGCCGGTACGGATGAGCCGCAGGGCATCGGCGGCCTCCACGCCGATGGCGTCCATGGTGTTGTAGCTCACCGCGAGGTCGTCACGCTCGTCGAGCTTGTTGAAGAATGGCCGCTCCACGCCGTCCACGTGTTTCTTGTTGCCCGAGAAATTGCCCACCACCCGCAGGCTCGTCTCCTGCGCCTGGGCCTGGGCGGCGACCCCGAGGGAGACGGTCACACCGACCGCCAGGGCGATACGCTTCCAGTCGAGTTTCATGGGTCTCTTCTCCATCGTTGCCGTCATCGCGTCGTTAGCGTCTCTGGTCATCAGAATCCCCTGCTCTCGCCCCGCGGACGGGCCGGCTGCGGGCGCGCACAGCGCAGGAACCGCCCGTTACCGGGCTCGCCGACAAAGGCGCCGTCACGCCATACGGTGCGCCCCCGCGAGAGGGTGACCACCGGACGGCCCCGCAGGCGCATGCCCTCGTAGGGCGTGTAATCCACGTCGTGGTGCAGAGCGTCGTTGGTGACCGTCCACTCCGCGTCCGGGTCCCAGATCGCGAGGTCGGCATCGGCGCCGACGGCAATAGTACCCTTGCGCGGGTACAGCCCGTAGATGCGCGCCGGGTTGGTGGCGGTGAGCGCAACGAAGCGGGTGATGTCGAGCCGCCCGCCGAGCACGCCGGCGGAGAAGAGCAGCGGCAGCCGCGTCTCCAGCCCCGGCACCCCGTTGGGAATGTACTGAAACGCCGCATCCTCGCCGGCGGCCTTCTTGCCCTCGGCGTCCTCGTAGCGGAACGGCGCGTGGTCCGAGGAGAACACCTGGAAGACGCCGTTCTCGAGCCCGTCCCAGACCGTCGCCTGACTGGCCTCGTCCCGCGGCGGCGGGCTGCACACGCACTTCGCGCCCTCGAAGCCGTGGATGTCGAGATCCTCGGCGGTGAGGAAGAGGTACTGCGGACAGGTCTCGGCGTACACCCGCAGCCCCCGCCCCTGGGCCCAGCGGATCTGCGCCACCGCCTCGGTGCCGGAAACGTGGACGATGAGCACCGGGGTGTCCACCAGCTCGGCCAGCGAGATCGCCCGGTGGGTGGCCTCGCGCTCGACCACCGGCGGACGCGAGTCGGCATGGTAGCGCGGCGCGGTGTGCCCCGCCGCCTCCAGCGCCTCGGTGAGCCAGGCGATGCAGTCGGCGTTCTCCGCGTGGATCATGGTCATCGCGCCCTCGCGTCGCGCCACCGCCAGAGTCTCGAGGATCTGGCGGTCGTCGAGCTTGAGGTCGTCGTAAGTCATGTAGATCTTGAACGAGGTGTAGCCCGCCTCGATGAGCTCGGGCAGCTCCTCGGAAAGCACCGCCGACGTGGCGTCGCTGACGATCATGTGAAAGGCGTAGTCGATGCACGCCAGGCCCTCGGCACGGCGGTGGTAGTCATCCACCGCCGCGCGCAGACTGTGGCCCTTCTGCTGGGCGGCGAAGGGAATCACGGTCGTGGTGCCGCCGCAGGCCGCCGAGCGGGTGCCGGTCTCGAAGTCGTCGGCCATGCGCACGCCCGGGCCCATCGGCTGGTCCAGGTGGCAGTGGGCGTCCACGCCGCCGGGCAGCACGTATTGCCCGGCGGCGTCGATCTCCTCGCGCCCCGGCGCCAGCCTCTCGCCCAGCGCCACGATGCGTCCGTCGCGCACCGCCACATCGCAAACCGACGTGTCGGCGGCGGTGACCACCGTACCGTTACGGATGACGAGGTCGAAATCGCTCATGGCTCTGCCTCCCTAGCGAACGTCCTGGAAAAGCCGGCCCCAGCCGGTGATCCGGGATGGGTCGTTGCCGGTCATCTCCAGCGTCTTCCAGACGGTAACGCTGACAGTGTCGTAGATCGGGATGCCGAGCTCACGCTCGAGCTCACGCACAACCGGCGCGCCGCGGAAGTTGGTGCAGAACGTGGTAATGGCATCGGGCTCGTCCTTGGCCACCTCGCGAATGAGCCCGGCGATTTCGGGCTCGTCGTACTCGGAGAAAGAGAAATTACCGCGATCACGCAGGTGACGCTCGCTCACCACCTCGTGGCCAGCGGCGTTGTAATTGGCGACGATACGCGCCTGAACATCGTCCAGGTACGGGGTCACCAGGCCCAGGCGGCGCACGTTGGTGCGGTCGAGCACCTCGTTCAGCGCCAACACGCTGGTGGTCGCCGGCACGCCGGTGGCCGCGGTGATCTGCTCACAGAGCTTGTGGTCCGCCTCGAAACCGAGCCAGCCCGAGGAGGTGCCGTTCCAGGCGATGACGTCCATTTTCGCGTCGTTGAGTAGCTGCGCGGCCTCCACCAGTGGCGTGTTGTCGAACTGCGCGAGCGCGTGGTCGTCCAGCGAGATCTCCCTGACGGTGAAACGCTGGAAGTGCGCGGTCACCTCCGGCAGCAGATCGTATAGCAACGCCGCCGTGTAAGGCTCCAGCACGGTATTGGACGACGGCGTGAGCATGCCGATGAGGGTGCGTTCAAGGCTCATGTAATCTCTCCCCTTTACCGGGTATTGGGCATTGTCGTCGATCAGTAGCCGAGCAGACGCGGCAGCGTCGTGACGATCGGCGGAAAGAAGAAGCACAGCGCGAGTACGGCGTACTGCACGAGGATGAAGGGCCAGACGTTGCGCACCATCTCGCCGATGGACAGGCGGCTCACACCACCGACGACGAACAGCAGCACCCCCACGGGCGGGGTAAGCATGGCCACCACGAGATTGAGCACGAACAGGAAGCCGAAGTAGATCGGGTCCAGTCCGTACTCCAGGGCAATGGGCGCGAACAGCGGCACCAGCATGATGTAGGCGGCATTCGACTCCAGGAACATGCCCACCACCAGGAGCATTGCCATCACCAGCAGCAGAAACACCGTCGGGTCGGCGGTGAACGCCTGTATGGCACTCGCCAGCCGCATGGGCACCAGCTCCACGGTGAACAGGAAAGTGAGCGCCGAGGCGAAGGCAATGAGCGCACCCACGATGGAGGCGGTGATCGCCGCGCGGAAGAGCGCCGGCGGCAAGTCCGCAAGGCTGAGACGCCGGGTGACGAAGAAGCCGATGAGCGCCGCGTAGACCACGGCGATGGCCGCGCCCTCGGTGGCGGTGAACACGCCGCCGACAATCCCGCCGATGACAATCACTGGCATCATGAACACGATGAACGAGCGCTTCGTCTGCCGTGCCACCTCGCGCAGGCTGAACGCTTCGCCGGTGAGCGAATAGCCGCGCAACTTGGCGAGCACCGTGCAAGTGATCATCATCGCCACGGTCATGATCAGCCCGGGTACCACGCCGGCCATGAACAGCGCGCCCACGGAAACGCTGGAACCAGCCATCAGGGCATAGACGATCATCGCCGCGCTGGGCGGGATGATCGGGCCGAGGTTGGAGGAGGCCGCCACCACTGCCGAGCCGTAGCCCACGTCGTAGCTGCGGCGCATCGCCGGCACCAGGGTGGCGCTCAGCGCGCTGGCGTCCGCCACCGCCGCGCCGGAAACCGACGACAGCCCCATGGACGAGAGCACGGTGACGTGAGCGAGCCCACCGCGCACGCGGCCGACGATGCTGTTGGCGAACTCGATGAGCCGCTCCATGATCCCGCCACGGATCATCAGCTCGCCGGCGAGCATGAAGAACGGAATCGCCATCAGCGGGAAGGAATTGACCGCGTGCATCATCCGCTGGGGCAGCACGGACAGCGACAGATCCCCCACCCAGAGCCCGCCCACCGAGGCGAGCCCCAGCGACAGCGCGAGCGGCATGCCGAGCAGTGCGAGCAGGAAGAAGGCGCCGATTACCGCGGGAACCATCAGTCCACCTCCTCGTGGTCATCGACCTCTTCGCCCCAGGCATCGCGTCCGGCGAGTATGAAGTGCACCAGGTGCACCCCGGCATGGGCGCCGCAGAGCACCAGCGGCACGTAGAACAGCCCCGCCGAGAGATCCAGCGTGGGCATGAGCTGCCCCCACTTGTCGGCGGTCACCTTCAGGCCCTGCCAGGCCACCAGCGTCATGAGCACCAGCGACAGTGTCGAGGTCACGCGGAACAGCACGTTCCGCAGCGTCCCGGGCAGCAGCCGCGTGAGCAGATCGATACCCACGTGGGCACCGCGGCGCACACCGTGGGGAATGGCGAGGAAGATCACCCACACGAAGGCGAGCCGCGAGAGCTCTGCCGCCGAGTCGATGGAGGCGTTGAAGACGTAGCGTGCCACCACCTGGGCGGAGACGATCACCACCAACGCCGCCATCACGGTGACCAGGGTCATGCGCGAAACCGCATCAAGGCGGTCCAGCACCCGCCGGAAGACGGCCAGGGGGGCGGCGCCCGCCCCCGCTGCCGCCCGATCGAGTCGATCGGTCATCATCGCCGGGCCCTCACTCGACCTTGGAGAGCACCAGGTCGACGATTCCGTCGCCGGTGCGCTCGCGCACGCGGTCGACGACGCCGCTGGTGGCTCCACGCAGTGCCGCACGGGTGTCGTCCGGCAGCGGCGTGAACGTCATCTTCTCCTTGAGCGCCGCCAGCGCCTTCTCCGATTGGGTGGCCGCGCGCTCGCGCTGGAAGGCGACCGCATCGGCCATGGCCTCGCGCACCACCTTCCGGTGCTCCGGCGGGAGGGCCTCGAAGCGGTTCTGGTTGGCGGCGACGACGATGAAGTCGAAGAAGTGGCTGGTGTCGGAGAGGTGACTCTGCACCTCCTCGAAGTTGCGTGTGCGGATGATGGTGTAGGGGTTCTCCTGGCCGTCGAGCACGTGCTGCTGCAGCGCGGAGTACACCTCCTTGATGTCCATGGACACCGGATTGGCGCCCACGGCGTTGAAGGTGGCGATATGGGTTTCGTTGGGCTGCAGCCGGATCTTCAGCCCCTCGAAGTCCGCCATGGTCTCGAGGGGGCGCTGGCTGTTGGTCACGTGGCGGGCGCCGAGCTCCATCCAGCCCAGTGTCTCGAAGCCCTTCTCGCCGAGCTCCGCGGCGAGACGATCGCCGACCTCGCCGTCGATCACCTCGAAGGCCTGCTCCCGGCCGTCGAAGAGAAACGGCAGGCTCACCGCCTCGAGCTCCGGAACGATGCGCGAGAGATAGGCCGTGCCGATCCAGGTGGCGAAGATCGCTCCGGAACGGACTTGATCCACGTTCTCCCCGGCACCGCCGAGCTGCATGGCCGGGAAGACGTCCACCTGCAGGTCACCGTTCGTCGCCTCCTCCACCTGCTTCTCGAAGCGGTCGATGGCCAGCGAGCTCGAATGGTTCGCCGGGAAGTTGCCAGCGATCCGGATCTGCTCGGCGGCGGCAGTGCCAGTGCCGACAGCAAGGCCCACCAGGCACGCCGCGGTGGTCAGGGCGGTACGCGTGTTGGTCATCGCTCTCTCCTCCAGATTCGCCGGCCGCCCCGTCTATCGCGGGGTCGTACCGGCGGGACGAATGATCGACCGCGCCCTTTGAATTATGCATTTTGAATTTTGAATACAATTTACCTTTCGACTAAGGTTGGCACAACCTGCGAGAATTACAAGAGGTAAACGGCAACGCCCCGGCGGGCGCCCGGAAGGAGGAACGGGTATGGCGCAAGAGCCCAGATCGAGGGAACCGCTGAAGCGGTTGTCGCTGCACGAGGCGGTAACCGATCGATTGCGCGAGATGGTGCTGGAGGGCGAGCTCCCCCCCGGATCACGGATCCCGGAGATGCGCTTGTGCGACGAATTCGGCGTCTCGCGCACACCGTTGCGGGAAGCGCTCAAGGTCCTTGCCAACGAGGGCCTGGTACGGCTGCTCCCCAACCGGGGCGCGGTGGTTGCTGAAGTGACCCTCGCCGAAGTCGCCGACCTGTTCGAGGTCATGGTGGGACTGGAAGATCTCTCGGGCCGGTTGCTCGCCGAGCGCGTCAGCGATGACGGGATCGCCGAGATCCGAACACTACACGAGCGCATGGTCAGCCACCATGACGCTCGCGAGCGCACCGAGTACTTCCACGTCAACCAGCAGATCCACCACCGGCTCACCGAGATCGCCGGCAATACCGTACTGCTGGATCTATACGACAACCTCTCGGTGAAAGTCCGCCGGGCGCGTTATCTCGCCAACCTGCAGGAGGGCCGCTGGGACGAATCGCTGGCCGAGCACGAACGCATTCTCGACGCCCTCACCCGGCGCGACGCCGGTGAGCTCTCCCGGGAGATGAGCGAGCACATGCGTCACACCGGCGATGCCGTGCTCCAGGGCCTGCGCGAGATCATGACGGAGACCGCGCAGACGGGTTGACCGCCCTGCTCCCGCCGGGCAACGAACGCAACCACGCGACACGAGGCCACGGAGACGGTACCCTTGCCTGTTTTGCTAATCGCCGCCACCCCGGCACCGGCGGCGTTACAGACGAACGACGGGCAAGGGAGGAATCACCGTGTCGAACGCAAAAGGCGTTTCCGCGAGCGGCCACGAGCACTGGGGGTCGCGGCTGGCGTTCGTGCTCGCCGCCGCAGGATCGGCGGTCGGGCTGGGCAACGTCTGGAAGTTCCCGTATATCACCGGCGAGAACGGCGGCGGCGCGTTCGTGCTGGTCTACCTCGGCTGCATCGCACTGATCGGCCTGCCCATTCTCATCGCCGAAATCCTCCTGGGCAGGCGCGGCGAGCGCAGCCCGATCGGTGCGCTCGGTAACCTCGCCCGGCGGGAGGGGCGCTCGCCGGCGTGGGGCCTCGTCGGCGGCCTGGGCATGCTCGGCTCGTTCATCATTCTCTCGTTCTACAGCATCATCGCCGGCTGGGCGCTGTCGTACATCTTCGCCTCGGGCATGGGCACCTTCACCGGCGCTGACGCCGACGCCGTCGGCGCGGTCTTCTCGGAGCTGCTGGCGAGCCCGGCTCGGCTCGTAGGCTGGCATACGGCATTCATGGTGATGACGACCCTGGTGGTCGCCCGGGGCGTGCGTCACGGCCTGGAGCGTGCAGTCAAGCTGCTCATGCCCGGGCTTGTCATCCTGCTCATCGTGCTGATCGGCTACGCCGCGACCACCAACGGCTTCGGCGCCGGTATCGACTTTCTCTTCACCCCGGATTTCAGCCGCCTGAGCACCTCCGCCGTGCTGGTGGCGCTCGGCCACGCGTTCTTCACGCTGAGTCTGGGCATGGGGATCATGATCGCCTACGGATCGTACCTCTCGCCGCAGACCTCCATCGCCGGCACGGCGGTCACCGTGGTGATACTCGATACCGTGATCGCGCTGCTCGCCGGCACCGCGATCTTCCCTATCGTGTTCGCCAACGATCTCACGCCCGGCGCCGGCCCGGGGCTGATTTTCCAGACCCTGCCGCTGGCGTTCGGCGCCATGCCCGGCGGCGTGGTCTTCGGCACGCTGTTCTTCGTGCTGCTCACCTTCGCTGCGTGGACATCGACCATCTCGCTGCTGGAGCCCACCGTGGAGTGGCTTCAGGAGCGCGGACGCAATCGCGTTACCGCCGCGTTGACTGCAGGGCTGGGCGTCTGGGCGCTGGGGCTCGTCTCGGCGCTGTCATTCAACGAGTGGTCGGAAATCACCCTTTTCGGCAAGGGGCTGTTCGATCTGCTCGACTTCCTCACCGCGAACATCATGCTGCCGGTCACCGGACTCGGTGTCGCACTGTTCGCGGGCTGGGCCATGTCCATCGCCAGCACCCGCGAAGAACTGGACGTTTCGCCGGCGATTCACCGGCTCTGGCTGGTGGCTATCCGCTTCGTGGCCCCCGTGGCGGTGGTGGTGGTCTTCCTCTACAACCTGATCTGAAGTCCCGTTCCTGAACGCCGGCCCCTGCATCGCCGGTGCGCCGCCGGTCTGAACCGGCCCACCGGGCTCCGCCTTCGCGACGCTCCCGCTACCGCCATCGACGGTAGCGGGAGCGTCGCCCCTTGAGCCGCATCTGTCGCCACGGAGTGACAAGCACCGTCTGTCAGGGCCGTGCACCGGTCACACATGTGCCATCGCCCGCCCCGACAGGCCACCACCGAGTCGCCGGAAGACGTCACCGATGCCACCACGGAACAACCCCGGCAGTGCTGATTTGCGGCGCCGTCGCGTCCGTCATTAACTGTAAGCGTCGGCGTGAACGCCAGCGCTGCCGATCGGTAAAGGCGACGGCTGTGTATGGTCCATTCACACACGCACTGGACTGGTGAACCAATGGGTGGCTCGCATGCTCGGGTGGGCACTGATCTTTCTGATAATCGCAATTGTTGCCGGATTTCTCGGCTTCGGGGGCATAACCAGCACCGCCACCGGCATCGCACAGGTGCTGTTTTTCGTGTTCGTGGTGCTGCTGGCGGTGAGCCTGCTCCTCAACCTCGTGCATGGTCGCCATCGCATCGTGCACGGCCGCCATCGGCACACGCGCCATTGACTGTCCGGACCACGGAGGCAATCCCATGAAGCGCATCAACGCACTGCTAGTGGCCATGATCATCGCGCTGGCCGGTGCCGGACTCGCCGGCTGCGAGGATGAAGGCCCTGCGGAGCAAGCGGGTGAACAAGTCGACGAGACCGTCGAGGAAGCCGGTGAGGCCATGGAGAAAGCCGGCGAGAAGGCAGGCGAAGCCATGGAAGAGACCACCAACGCGGCCGAGCAGGCCGGGGAGTCGGTCAGCAATGCCGTGAACGACGCCGCGGAAGCGGCCGACGAAGAGACGGACCGCCTCGCAAGCGGCGCGGCGAGCGCCGACGGCGAGGAACAGCAGTAGCCCTCACGCCGCGCCCCCGGGCGTCACCAGACGTCCTGGGGCGGGCGCCCGGCTCGACCATGGATGGCCGCCGGATCCTGCCCCAGAAAGCGCAGAATCTCCTCCTCGCGAGCCATGGCGTCGTGATAACCGAGGCGGATGGCGTCGCTGCAGAAGCCTGCCTCGAACAGCAGATAACTGGTGATCACCGCCCCCGTGTAATCAGTTGTCGCCCCGCTGCCACGAAGATAGAAGCGCATCGCTCGCGGCAGCTCGTGGGCATGCTCCAGCGCGATACGGGTGAGCGACGCCGAGGGCTCCAACACCAGGGTATCCACCGGCCGCAACCGGAGGCCGGCCCGCGAGCGCACGCGCTCGGGAATCAACTCCAGAGTGCGATTGACCCGCTGGAGGCGCTCCAGATCCCCCTCCAGGGAATCCAGGAACGCGCTGTCGAGCATATGCCCGGCGACCTGCGCCACCGACGGCGGCCGCTCCTGGCGCGCCTGATCCTCTGCACCGGTAAAGCTCTCGCCCACGCCCACGACCATCACGCGGTCGGCCCCCAGATGCAGCGCGGGGCTCACCGGCGCGAGCTGGCGTACGGATCCGTCCCCATAGTACTGCTCGCCGATTCGCACCGGCGGGAAAACGGCCGGAATGGCGCTGGATGCCATCAGGTGGATCAGGCCGATGTGGGCAGGCCGTCCCACCCGCCGCGCACGCCGCCAGCCCTCCAGGTCGGAGCGCCCCTGAAAGAAGGTGACGGATTCACCGGTAGTGTAGGACGACGCGGTCACACTCAGCGCCTGCAGCGCGCCGCTGTCGATGGCCTCCTGCAGGCGCTGGAAGCGTAGAAACCGCGCCAGCAGGCCCCGCATCGGGGCATTGTCGAGCAACGAGGCGGGGCTGCGTGTGCCGAGACCGGAGACGAACAGCGCGGCGAGCCAGCGCAGTGCGTTGAAGGTGAGCGTCGACATGCCGGTACGGTAGACCAGACCCGCGTGCATGTCCCGCCATATGGACTCGATACCGCGCACGCCGCTGCGGAAATGGCGTGCGTGAGTGGCCACCGCCGCGGCATTGATGGCGCCGGCGGAGGTTCCGCATATCACCTGGAACGGGCTGCTACTGCCGCGCGGCAGCATGTCCGCCACGGCCCGCAACACGCCGACCTGATAGGCAGCACGGGCACCGCCGCCGGAGAGCACCAGCCCGATCGTCGGTGACGTGTGGGCGCGATTACGCACCGCTTATCGGCGGATGATGAGCAGACCGCCGGCGACGATCGCAAGTGCCCCCATCAGCAGATCGTCATAGCGGAAACTCAGATGAATGATCTCGCGCAGGCCGTGTACGACGAGCCAGACGCCGAGCAGCGCTGATCCGATATATCGCATGCCTCCCCCAATGCAGGCTCTGCCAGAAACGGAAGCATTATACCGATCATGGCCTGGCAGAGCTTTCGGGAGAAGCGTGGTCAGACGTTTTCGTGCAAGCCGCACTCACGCTTGAGGCCGAAGAAGCGCGTGTCCTCCTCGGACATGCCATCCGCCAGACGGTGGGTGGTATGCCAGTCGCCGATGGAGACATAGCCTTCGTGCCACAGCGGATGATAGGGCAGGTCGTGGCGGGTGAGGTAGCGGTAGACGTCGCGGTCGTTCCAATCCACGATCGGATGCACTTTGTAGCGCCCGTTCTGCACCGTCACGACATCCAGATCGGCACGGCTACTCGCCTGCTGCCGGCGCAGCCCGGCAAGCCAGGCATCGGCGTCGAGCTCGTCGAGCGCACGCTGCATGGGCTCGACCTTGTTGAGCTGGTTATAGCGCTCGATGCCTTCCAGCCCCTGCTCCCACAGCCGGCCGTAACGGGCCTCCTGCCAGGCGGCACTCAACGCGGGACGGTAGACCTGCAGGTTGAGCGACAGCCGCTCGGTGAGCTCGTCGACGAAGCGGTAGGTTTCGTCGAAGAGGTAGCCCGTGTCGACGAGCACGACAGGAATGTCGGGACGCTGCCGCGTAACCAGGTGCAGCATCACTGCCGCCTGGGCCCCGAAGCTCGACGACAGCACGATGCGACCGCGGAACCGGGCCAGCGCCCAGGCCACTCGCGCCGGCGCATCCGTACCTGCAAGCTCGCGGTTGATGGTCGGCAGATCGAGCGCCTCCGCATCCGAATGTCTCTGCCGTGTGTCGATGGCCGTTACCGTCATGCTCTCCCTCCGCATTACCGCCCGGCGGGCGACATCGCGTCGAGCTATACGGTACGGAATGCTCGTTACACGATAAAGTAATGAATACCTCTATGTTCAGGCAGTCTCGTTATAAAAACAGCCCGAATGCAGAGGTCAGCATTCGATCTCGTCTTCGAGCACCGGGTGGAAGCGCGCCCCGTCGCAGTCCGGCTGGAGCACCACGATGTCGGCTTTGCGGAACACCCCGGGGCCGAGGCCGTGGTTCTCGTGGGAGAGCGCCTCCGCGGTGGGGCTATCCAGCGCCGCCTCCGGCAGGGTCATGAAAAATCCGACGACCTTGTCATCGCCCTGTGCGGCGGTCCAGCGCGCCTCGGTACGGGCCCGGTCGACCTCTCGCTGGAGGTCGGGGTCGCCGGGATGACGTCCGCTGCCGCCGGCGAGCGCCTGGAGCAGACGCTCGCCGAGCGCGGAGGCCTCCTCTTCCGCGTCGGGCCGACCGGGGAGCTGGACGCCGCCGGCGTCGATGAATGCGCGGGCGAAGGTGAGCGCATCGTAGTCGCCGGTGGCGCGCATGGCCTCCCGGCCCGCTGCCACCGCGTCGCGGATAACGGCAAGCTGCCGCGCGCGAAACTGTGCCATAGCAATACCATCGGCATGGCGGGCGCCCGGGTGCGGACGACCCGCGAGGACGGTGGCTACTGGTAATCCTCGTAGCCGCCCATGTAGCTGCTGGAGTAATCGTGCTGCACGCGCAGTTTCGCGGCAATGTAGTCACGATGCTCCACGAAGAGCAGTCCGGCTATCTTGCGCACCAGTTGCTCCTCGTAGCGGTCCATGTCCGCATCGGAAAGGCAGACCCGCCACAGCAGCTCCACCACCTGGCACTTCTGTTGATAATCGAAGTGCTCGTTGATCAGGTTGGTGAACTCGAAATGGTCAGTGGCCTCGTGGGCCTCCCTGTCCGCGAGCTCGATCAACTCCGCGGTCTCGTCATCGGACAGGCGGAAGACCTGGCGAATGCCTTCATGGATGGCCTGGAACTCCATGCTGTGGCGCTGGTTGTCTTCCTGAGCCATCTCGATGAGCAACGCCGCCGTGGCGAGCTGGAGGCGATGTTGCTGATCTTCCTTCGATTGATCGGCGGGCTGGATGCGTTCGGCGTAGAAGCGCTTGATGGCCTCGAGCATGATGGCTCCCGGTTTCCTGCTGGCTCTTCGACGGCGCGCTGTTCGTACCGCAGCGCCGAACCGCGCGGGTACGCATCCTAATATCCGATGCGCCAGCGCTTGGTTCAACCCCACGGCGACGGTCACGCCGTCCACGCGGCGCTTGCGCGGCGGCAGGAAACGGGGTGCCGGCGCTACTTGCTGGCCACCGCGGTGGCCTCCAGCGGCGCTGTACGCACGGTCAGAGTCTGTCCGGGACGGATGAGATCGGGGTTGGCCAGGTCGTTGGCCGCCACGAGCTCATCCACGCCGATGCCGAAGCGTCGCCCGATACTCGCGAGCGTATCGCCACGCGAGACCGTATAACGCGCCCCGCCCTCGGCCACCGGCAACGAGGCGAGCGAGCGTGGCTCATCCCCGGCACGGGGAATCCGCAGGCTCTGCCCGGCACGGATGTGATTGGGGTTGGCCAGGCCATTGGCCGCCACCAGCGCGAGGGTGGAGACGCCATATTTCGCGGCGATGCGCGAGAGGCTTTCACCGCTTCGCACCCGGTGTCGCTGGTCCGGGCGCTGTTCGGCATAGCGGCGGTCCAGCGGCACCCCGGCAAGCGCCCGACGCAACCGCGCAGGCTCCGCGGCAGGCATACGCAGGCCGTAGTCCGCCGGAACGAACTTCTCCCCGGACCACACGAGAGTGCTCAGTGCCGGGTTGTAGCGTCGTAGTGTGGCGGTATCCACGCCGGTTGCCTCTGCCACCGCGTCCACCGGCATGAAATCCGGCACGCTCACGCGGACCGTCTCTAACCTCGATTCAGGCGTTACGCCGGGAAAGTAGTCCTGCGGGCTGGCCTCCACCTCGATGGCCGCGAGAATCGCGGGGTAGAAATTGCGCGAGGCAAAGCCGAAATACGGCCCTTCGTACGCCTGGATGATGGTGGCGATATCAGCGCTTCCGGTCTCTTCCATCGCCCGGCGCATGCCGTTGGCGCCGTGGTTGTACGCGGTCACCGCCAGCGGCCAGTGACCCAGCTTGGCGTAGTTGTCCGCGAGCAGCCGGGCGGCCGCGTCAGAGGCGGCCCAGGGGTCGAGACGCTCGTCGACCACGTGATCGATACGCAGGTATTGCCGGCCGGTGCCCCGCGTGAACTGCCACATGCCCGCCGCGCCGGCGTGGGAGCGAGCGACCGGGTTGAACGATGATTCCACGTGCGGCATGGCGGCGAGCGCTTCCGGTACACCGTGGGCGCGCAACCGCGCACGGATATGCGCCAGCCAGCGGCCCGAGCGCTCGAGCCCCGCGCGAAAGCGCTCGCGCAGCCCGCCCTGCACGCGGAGATTGTCCGCGGCGGCAGCGATGGTCTCGCCATCCGTCTCTTCCGGGAACGCGGCTCTCACCCGCCGCTCGATCACCGAGTGCGGATCATCGGGATGCTTGGCCAGGCGCCCGAGCACCCCCCGGTAGACCTTCACCGCCGAACGTACCCGCGCACGCCGCAGCTCCGGCGAGTCTTTCGGTGGCAGATCGATGACCCCGTAGACCCGGGCGAGATGGTCGCGGTCGTGCACCAGGGCCTCGTCCCGCCCCACCTCGGTGTAGACCCGTTTCCAGAACGCCACCGGCGCCTCGAGCGCTTCCGGGTGCGGAAGCTCGGGGCTCGCCGCGGGCACGATGGCAGGCACGAGCAATGCGGCCAACAGGCCGACTGAAGCCAGAACGCGCGGCATGACCCCCCTCCGCGAATGTCCCTCCTCTGTGCGCTAAGCATAACCTCGTGTGGCGCCCCGGCACATGACGGCGTTCGCAACTTGCCCACGACACGGGTCGTACTACCCGTGGTGCTCGCTATCGGGTGGCGTGCTAACGTTGGGCCATGTTGGAGGCAGTGCCGCTGGGGCCGATCGAGTGGTTGGTGGTCGCCGCCATGGTGGTGATGGCAACGGCGGCGGCCTTGCATGCGTTGCTACACAAACACGACCCGGCGGGAGCGTTCGGTTGGGTTGCCGTGTGCCTGCTGTTCCCGGTGGCCGGGCCGGTGTTGTATTTCGTCTTCGGGATCAACCGCATCCGCATCCGGGCGCGCGCCCTGCGGTCCGAGCAGTTGCCGCCCATGGCCGGCACACCTGCGCGTGATCCCATCGCCGTGCACCCTGAATTCGCGCAGCAGGCGCGAATCTCCAGCGCGGTCACGGGCGTGCCGCTGACTGGAGGCAACGCCATCGACACATATCACGATGGTGAGGTGGCCTACCCTGTCATGCTGGAGGCCATCGAGCAGGCTGCCGAAACCGTCTACCTGGCGACCTATATATTCGAGAGCAACCGCACCGGGCTGCGCTTCGCGCAGGCGCTGGAGCGCGCGGTACGCCGCGGCGTGGATGTACGTGTACTCCTCGACGGTGCCGGCGAATGGTATTCCTGGCCGCGCATCCGCCACCGTCTGCGCGCCGGTGGCGTGACGGTTGCCCGCTTTCTGCCGCCGCAACTGCTGCCGCCACGCCTGCTGATCAACCTGCGCAACCACCGCAAGATCCTGGTGGTTGACGGTCATACCGCATTCACCGGTGGCATGAACATCGGCGACCGCCATCTGGCGCAGCGGCGCGGTGGTGTACGCGATACCCACTTCCGCGTGCGCGGCCCCGTGGTTCATCAGATCGAATCGATATTCCTCGACGACTGGCAGTTCACTACCGGAGACCGCCGGCGTCCGCCGGATCGTACGTTCGTCAGCCAAGGGGACGCTGTCTGCCGGACCCTCGTCGACGGTCCCAACGAGGAACTCAACCGCCTGACCATGGTGCTGGTCGGCGCAATCGCCGCGGCGCGCCAGCGGGTGCTGATCATGACGCCCTACTTCCTGCCGCCACGGGAGCTGATCGCCGCACTGCAGTCCGCCGCCATCCGCGGCCTGCAGGTGGAAATCGTCCTTCCCGGCCGGAACAACCTGCCGTTCATGCACTGGGCGACGCGGAACATGCTCTGGGAGCTGGTCAAGTGGGGGGTGCGGGTTCATTACCAGCGCGGAACGTTCGTTCACACCAAGCTGCTCGTGGTGGACGACCACTACGCGCAAGTCGGCTCCGCCAACCTTGACCCGCGCAGCCTGCGTCTGAACTTCGAGCTCGTGCTGGAGGTGTTCGATGCAACCTTCACCAACCAGGTCGCCGAACACGTGGAGAGAGCCATCAGCATGAGCCGCACCGTCACTCTCGCCGAGCTCGCCAGCCGCCCGCTGCCTGCCCGCATCCGCGACGCCATCTGCTGGCTGTTCACGCCGTACCTGTAGTGGAAAGCGGCAGGTTGAAAGTCCCCACCCCGTTGGCGGCGGCGCGCTGTCGCGCAGCTAACAGGGACGAATCGCTTGTAGGGGGGCGAGCGCGAAGCGCTGGCCAACGTTCCGGAACGGGGATGTCGGCTGCCGGAGGCAGCCGACCTTGTACGCTGCCGCCGAAGGCTTACTAATCTTCTCAGAAGTATTGTCATACGTCAGAGCACCACAGCGGCCCGGGGGCAAGACGCGTTCGCGCCGGCG
>NZ_JBNAZM010000060.1:0-23575 GCF_051195215.1 Arhodomonas sp. AD133
CTTCAGCTCAGGCTCATCTCACTGTGGAATCACGCCCCCCGCTCAGGCTCATGTGTCGTTGGACAAGGCTCGGGGTTGATCCCTCCGCCGGGCGGTTGTATTATCTCGCACCTCAACAGGCGCGTAGCTCAGCTGGTTAGAGCACCACCTTGACATGGTGGGGGTCGGTGGTTCGAGTCCACTCGCGCCTACCAGCTTTCCCGGAAAGCATCGCAAACGCGATGCTTTCTTTGTTTTGGGGATGTATTTTCCCAACGTCCGGCCCGGCCGGGAAATGCATGTGGCCCCTCGTATAGGTCACCACTGTGGAGCCTGAATTCATGCCCGTGATCACCCTCCCCGACGGAAGCGAGCGTCGCTACGAGCAGCCTGTCTCCGTGATGGGCGTTGCCGCCGACATCGGCCCGGGGCTGGCGAAGGCGACGCTGGCCGGCCGGGTCAACGGCGAGTTGTATGACGCCTGTGACCTCATCGAGGCCGATGCCGAGCTTGCCATCGTCACCCCGAAAGACGAGGAAGGGCTCGACATCATCCGCCATTCCTGCGCTCACATGCTCGGCCAGGCGGTCAAGCAGCTCTACCCCGAGGCGCAGATGGCCATCGGCCCGGTGATCGAGGATGGCTTCTACTACGACATCCGCTACGACCCGGGCTTTACCCCCGAGGATCTCGAGGCGATCGAACAGCGCATGGCCGAGCTCATCGACCAGGAGTACGACGTCATCAAGCGCGTGACGCCGCGCGACGAAGTGCTCCGGATATTTCGTGAGCGCGGCGAGGACTACAAGGTCCAGATCGTCGAGGACATGCCCGAAGTCGAGTCGATGGCCCTGTACTACCATCAGGAGTACATCGACATGTGCCGCGGGCCCCATGTGCCCAATACCCGTTTCTGCAAGGCGTTCAAGCTCACCAAGCTTGCCGGTGCTTACTGGCGCGCCAATGCGGACAACGAGATGCTGCAGCGCATTTACGGTACGGCCTGGGGCGATCGCAAAGCGCTCAAACGCTATCTCACCTTCCTCGAGGAGGCGAAGAAGCGCGACCATCGCCGCATTGCCAAGACCCAGGGGCTCTTCCACCTCCAGGACGAGGCCCCGGGCATGGTCTTCTGGCATCCCAACGGCTGGCGTATCTACCAGACCCTTGAGAGCTATCTCCGTGGCCGTCTCGACGCCTGCGGCTATGACGAGATCCGCACACCTCAGCTCGTCGACCGCAGCCTTTGGGAGCGCTCCGGGCACTGGGACAAGTTCCGTGAGGACATGTTCACCACGGAGTCGGAGAACCGCGATTACGCGGTCAAGCCCATGAACTGCCCGTGCCACGTGCAGGTGTACAATCAGGGCTTGAAGAGCTACCGTGATCTGCCGCTGCGCCTCGCCGAGTTCGGCTCGTGTCACCGCAACGAGCCTTCCGGCACGCTGCATGGGCTCATGCGCGTGCGCAACTTCACGCAGGACGACGCCCACATCTTCTGCACCGAGGACCAGATCCAGCAGGAGGTCTCGGGCTTCCTGGATCTCGCCTTCCAGGTGTACCGCGACTTCGGCTTCGATGAGGTGGTCGTGGCCCTGTCCACCCGGCCGGAGAAACGGGTGGGTGAGGACGCGCTCTGGGACAAGGCCGAGCAGGCGCTGGCCGACGCGCTCGACGCCAAGGGCTACACTTGGACGGTGAATCCGGGTGAAGGTGCCTTCTACGGTCCCAAGATCGAGCTGTCCATGAAGGACTGCCTCAACCGCGTGTGGCAGTGTGGCACCATGCAGGTGGATTTCTCCATGCCCGGCCGTCTCGGCGCCGACTATGTGGCCGAGGACGGCACCCGGCAGGTCCCGGTGATGCTGCATCGCGCCATCTTTGGCTCGTTCGAGCGTTTCATCGGCGTGCTCACCGAGCATTACGGCGGTTATTGGCCGGCATGGCTCGCCCCTACCCAGGCAGTTGTGCTGAACATTACCGACCGTCAGGCGGATTATGCCCGTGATGTCGAAAAACGGCTGGCAGAACACGGGTTTCGCGTCTCCCCCGACTTGAGGAACGAGAAGATCGGTTTTAAAATCCGCGAGCACACGATTCAGCGCGTGCCCTACCTGTTGGTGGTAGGCGACAAAGAGTTGGAATCCACGACCGTCGCCGTGCGCACCCGCGAGGGGCAGGACCTAGGATCCATGTCCCTGGAGGCGTTCATCGAGCGCCTGGACGCGGACGTCGCGCGGCTCGGCCGCATTGCTTCGGAGGGTTGAAGCATCGCTATCCGTAGGAAACCGGGTGCCCGTCGGCAACAGCCGAGCGCGGGCGACAACCGTCGGGTCAACCAAGACATCCGTGTACCGCAGGTTCGCCTGATCAATCAGGACGGCGAGCAGGCGGGTATCATGGATACCCGGGACGCGCTCGCCATGGCCGAAGAGGCCGAGCTGGATCTCGTCGAGCTGGATGCCAATGCCGAACCGCCCGTCTGCCGGATCATGGATCACGGCAAGTGGAAGTTCGAGCAGCAGAAGAAACAGCAGGCGGCCAAGAAGAAGCAGAAGCAGATCCAGGTCAAGGAAGTGAAGTTCCGCCCCGGCACCGACGAGGGTGACTACAACGTCAAGCTGCGGAACTTGAAGCGCTTCCTCGAGGAGGGCGACAAGGTCAAGGTGACCCTGAGGTTCCGCGGTCGTGAGATGGCCCACCAGGAGCTGGGGCTCGAGCTGCTGCAGCGCGTCGAGCAGGACCTCGAGGATATCGCGACTGTCGACCAGCGCCCGAAGATGGAGGGCCGGCTGATGGTCATGATGATGTCCCCGCGCAAGGGCAAGTAGCCCGCATCATCGAGTGCCCCGCGTCACCGTGGCGTGGGGCGTCGGAGTACCGTGCACCGAGAACTCCCGGCGGGGGCGTCGGGGGTTTTTGTTTCTGCTGAGCGGAGATCAGGCAATGCCCAAGATCAAAACCAACCGCGGCGCCGCGAAGCGCTTCCGGAAGACGGGGTCGGGCCGTTACAAGCGCGCCCACGCCTTCCATAACCATATCCTCACCAAGAAGGATATGAAGCGTAAGCGCGGTCTGCGTGCGTCGACGCTGGTGTCCGAGCAGGACACCGCTATGATCCGGCGCATGCTGCCCTACCAGTAATCCATCCGAGAGAATTCGGGAGACTTAAGAGATGGCGAGAGTAAAGCGCGGTGTGAACGCCCGCCGCCGCCACAAGAAGGTCCTCACCAAGGCGAAAGGCTACTACGGTGCCCGCCGGAAGACCTTCAAAGTGGCCAATCAGGCCGTCACCAAGGCCGGACAATACGCCTATCGTGACCGTCGTCAGCGCAAGCGCGAGTTCCGTTCGCTGTGGATCCAGCGCATCAACGCCGGCGCGCGCGCCAACGGTCTGTCCTACAGCCGCCTGATCGACGGGCTGCACAAAGCCGGTGTCGAGGTCGACCGCAAGGTGCTGGCCGACCTGGCTGTCTACGACCAGGCCGGATTTAGCCAGTTGGCCGAAAAGGCGAAGGCCAGCCTCGCTTAAAGGGCGGCAGCGCGCCTCGCGCGCCCGCTGTATTGAAAGGGAAGGGGCGGCCGCATCCTTCCCTTTTTTTGTCGCCGGACGGGACGGACATGAGCACTCAGGATCTGGATACCCTGACCAAGGCCGCCGAGCGGGCAATCGACGAGGCCACCGACCTCGCCGCCCTGGACGCGGTGCGCGTGGCCTATCTGGGCAAAAAGGGGCACCTCACCGCGCAGCTCAAGGCGCTGGGGCGGTTGCCCGCCGAGGAGCGCCCCGCCGCGGGGCAGGCCATCAACCGGGCGAAAGAGCGTGTCGCCGAGCGAATCGAAGCGCGGCGGGGGGTTCTGGAGCGCTCGGCGCTTGCCGAAGCACTCGAGGCCGAGCGCGTGGACGTAACCCTGCCGGGCCGCGGCGCGGAACCGGGGGGGCTGCATCCGATTACGCGAACCCTCGAGCGCATGGAAGACCTCTTCGCCGGCATCGGGTTCCGCATCGCCGAGGGTCCCGAGGTCGAGGACGACTACCACAATTTCGAGGCGCTCAATATTCCCGAGCATCACCCCGCACGGGCGATGCACGATACCTTCTATTTCGACGCCCACCACCTTCTGCGCACGCACACCTCCCCGGTCCAGATCAGGGCAATGGAGTCCGAGGGGGCGCCGATCCGGGTCATCGCGCCGGGACGCGTGTACCGGTGTGACTCCGACCTGACCCACACACCGATGTTTCACCAGGTCGAGGGCTTGCTGGTGGACGAAGGTGTGACCTTCGGCGACCTCAAGGCGGTGCTGGACGACTTCGTCAAGCGCTTCTTCGAGCAGGACCTGGCGGTGCGTTTCCGGCCGTCCTACTTCCCGTTCACCGAGCCGTCCGCCGAGGTGGACGTGGAGTGCATGTTCTGCAGCGGCGCCGGCTGCCGCGTGTGCGGGGGCAGCGGCTGGATCGAGATACTGGGCTGCGGCATGGTCCACCCGGTGGTGTTCGAGTACGCCAGCGTCGATGCGGAGCGCTACACCGGATACGCCTTCGGCATGGGCGTGGAGCGCCTCGCCATGCTGCGCTATGGCGTCAACGATTTGCGCATCTTCTTCGAGAATGACCTGCGCTTCCTGCGCCAGTTCCGCTAAACCGAACACCAGGGGCATTGCATGAGGATCAGTGAGCAGTGGTTGCGTGACTGGGTGGCGTTGCCCGAGTCCACGAGGGAGCTCGAGCATCGCCTGACCATGGCCGGGCTCGAGGTGGATGCCGTGGAGCCTGCTGCCCCCGAGTTCAGTGGCGTTGTGGTGGGCGAGGTCGTCAGCTGCGAGCCGCATCCCGACGCGGACAAGCTCCGTGTCTGCGAGGTTGCCGCCGGGGAGGCGGCCCTGCAGGTGGTCTGCGGCGCCCCCAACGTCCGGGTGGGCCTCAAGGCCCCGTTTGCCACGGTTGGCGGGGTACTGCCCGGCGATTTCAGGATCCGTAAGGCGAAGCTCCGTGGCGTGCAGTCCTTCGGCATGCTTTGCTCGGCCAAGGAGCTGGGTCTCGCCGAGGACGCCGCGGGTCTCATGGAGCTGCCGGCGAGCGCGCCGGTCGGGACGGATTTGCGCGAATATCTTGCGCTCGATGACACGGTCATCGAAGTGGATCTCACCCCCAACCGAAGCGACTGTCTGGGGATGGCGGGTATCGCCCGTGAGGTGGGTGTATTGCGTCGAGTGCCAGTCGATGGCCCCGCCTGCGAGCCGGTACCGGCCGGCATCGACGACGCCCTGACCGTAGCGCTCGAGGATCCCGCTGCCTGCCCGCGTTACCTGGGGCGTGTAGTGCGTGGTGTCGACGCGTCCGCCGAGACCCCCGTGTGGATGCGCGAGCGTCTGCGCCGGGCCGGCGTGCGGCCGCTGTCGGTTGCCGTCGACATCACCAACTACGTGATGCTCGAGCTCGGGCAGCCCATGCATGCGTTCGATCTGGACAAGCTCGAGGGCGGCATTCACGTGCGCCCCGGACATGCAGGCGAGGAGCTCGAGCTGCTCAACGGCGAAACGGTGACGCTCGACGCCGGGACGCTGGTGATCGCCGACGAGCGCCGGGCCCTTGCCATGGCCGGCGTCATGGGGGGCGAGGATTCCGCCGTGACCGGCGAGACCCGTAATGTCTTCCTCGAGGCCGCGTTCTTCGCGCCCACCGCGGTGGCCGGACGTGCGCGTGCCTATGGCCTGCATACCGATTCGTCACACCGTTTCGAGCGCGGTGTCGACCCCGAGCTGTCCCGCCGCGCCATCGAGCGGGCGACCGCCTTGCTGAGTGAGATCGCAGGCGGCGAAGCGGGGCCGATCACCGAGGCTGTCGAGCGAGAGGAACTGCCGTTGGCGGCGCAGGTGACGCTGCGCCCGGCGCGGGTGGACGCGCTTCTCGGCACCGCCATCCCGCGCAGGGATATGCGCGAGATACTCGAGCGCCTGGGCATGACCGTTTCCGGGACGGACGACGATCCCGAGTGGCAGGTCATCGCGCCCACCTGGCGCTTCGACATCGCCCGCGAGGTCGATCTCATCGAGGAGATCGCCCGGGTCTGGGGCTATGACGAGATCCCGGCCAAGCGTACGCCGGCACGGCTCGCCATGCGGGCGTGCCCGGAGGAGCGTGTGGCGTTGCAGCGTCTGCGCGGCGCGCTGGTGGACCGGGGCTATCAGGAGGCGATCACTTATAGTTTCGTCTCCGAAGAGCTGCAGCGTCAGCTCGACCCGAACACGTCGTCGCTGGCGCTCGCCAATCCGCTGTCGGCGGAGATGGGCGTCATGCGGACCACCTTGTGGCCTGGCCTGGTGCGCGCCGTGGTGCACAACCAGAATCGCCAAGCCACCCGCGTGCGGCTGTTCGAGTCGGGGCTGCGTTTTCGCGGCGCCGATGGCGCGTCGCTCGAGCAGACGGCCATGCTCGCCGGTATCGCTACCGGCGAGGTGCTGCCCGAGCACTGGACGGAGAGGGCGCGCCCCGTCGATTTCTTCGATATCAAGGGCGATGTCGAGGCGTTGATCGCGCTCACCGGTGAGCCGTCGACGTTTCGCTTCGCCGCCGAGACCCATCCGGCGCTCCACCCTGGTCAGAGCGCGCGCGTCTATCGTGGCGATCGCGCGATCGGCTGGGTGGGGGCGCTCCACCCGCAGCTCGAGAAACCCCTGGAGCTCGCGGGGCGAACCTACGTGTTCGAGCTTGAGCTCGAAGCACTGGCCGAGGCCCGCGTACCCGCCTTCGAGGCGCTCTCCCGGTTCCCGTCCATCCGCCGCGATCTCGCCGTGGTGGTGGACGAAGACGTGACCGCGGACCGCCTTCGCGAGGTGATTGCGGCGAGTGCCGGTGACTGGCTCAGGGATGTCGTGGTGTTCGACGTCTATCGCGGCAAGGGTGTGGAAGAAGGTCGCAAGAGTCTCGCCATGGGCTTGATTTTGCAGGATTCTTCGCGCACGCTAACCGACGAGGATGTGGAGGCCTCCATCGAACGCGTGGTCGAGCGGCTGGGTCATGAGTTGAACGCAGCTTTGAGGGAGTGATCAGACTGTGGCACTGACCAAGGCCGATATGGCAGAACGTCTGTTCGAGGAAGTTGGTCTCAACAAACGCGAGGCGAAGGAGCTGGTGGAGAGCTTTTTCGAGGAGATCCGCTCAGCGCTCGAGGACGGCACGCCGGTGAAGCTCTCCGGCTTCGGCAACTTCGACCTCCGGGACAAGAACGAACGCCCCGGGCGTAATCCCAAGACAGGCGAGGAGATTCCCATCTCCGCACGTCGCGTGGTTACGTTCCGGCCCGGGCAGAAGCTCAAGTCGCGGGTCGAGTCTTATGCTGGACGGGTCAAGCAATGACGAGCTCCCGCCGATCCCGGCGAAGCGCTATTTCGCCATCGGCGAAGTGAGTGAGCTGTGCGGCGTCAAGCCGCACGTGCTCCGCTATTGGGAGCAGGAGTTCCCGCAGCTCAAACCGGTCAAGCGCCGGGGTAACCGGCGCTATTATCAGCGACAGGACGTCATCCTCATCCGCCAGATCCGCACACTCCTCTACCATGAGGGGTTCACTATCGGCGGTGCTCGCCAGAAACTCTCGGGCGAGGGCGCCCGGCAGGACCTCAACCAGAGTCAGCAGGTCATCCGCCAGGTCCGCAGCGAGCTGGAGTCCCTGCTCGCGACCCTGCGGCGGTGAGCCCGGGTGGGCTGTCCGATGAGAACCGCGCTGCAGATGCTTTGCGCGGCGGCCGCGATGCGTTATCATCCTTTTCCCGCGTCGGCGAAGGCCGGCAGTACTTCGGGGTGTAGCGCAGTCTGGTAGCGCACCTGCATGGGGTGCAGGTGGTCGGAGGTTCGAATCCTCTCACCCCGACCAATTAAATCAAGTGGTTACGCCCGCCCATGAGCGGGCGTTTCTACATCGGGCGGCCGTCTTCTACAGTCCGCCTGTCTCGCCGCTCTTATTCGGGTTCATAGGTCGAGCCCGAATCTCCTTCGTGGAACGCCGATGGGTCCCGGTCGGCTCGAGATCGTGTGTTCGAACAGCCACTGGTGACCGGGTTCCTGCTCCTTCGCGTGTGTGGCGCTGTCGACGCGGATGTCATGGCGCGTAACGTTCCTCGATCACGCCCGCTCGTATCGCCTGGCGCCGACAGCGAGGGGCAACCAGTCGTTTACGATTGCAGTACGCTCGAAGTGGGTCCATGTTTATCTGAAGGAACCAGAAGAACGGGAGGTGCGCCATGGACGATCTTGGCCGGGGGCTCATGGCGGGGTTCGTCGCGACTATCGTCATCTCCCTGCTTATGGCGCTGCGACTGTCCATGGGGTTGATGCCCTGGTTCTATCCCATCGAGATTCTCAATCTCAGTGCGCAGGAGTTGTTCGGCACGCCGAACAGCCGATGGGTGGGTTGGGCCATTCACTTCGTCGTTGGCACCGGCATCTGGGGGGTGTTGTTCGGCTGGATCGTCGAGCGGTTGCCGGGCGATACCTACACGCGGCGGGGCATTCTCTTCGGGGGGATCGTCTGGTTCGTGGTGATGATCACAGTCTTTCCGGCCGCTGGTTCCGGTTTTTTCGCCTTGGGTTTTGGCTGGGGAATCTCCGTCTGGACGTTGATCTACCACCTCATCTTCGGGTTTTCGTTGGGCGCGACCTACGGCTGGCTTCGCAGCCTGTGACGGGGCGGGCGCACAGCGGCTGTTCAGCATGGGCAGCATGACGACAGTGGGCGCGAGGCCGGGAACCGTAGCACGTTCTCCGCAGCGTGTGCCGTATGGTCGTTGCTGCTCCGCGTGCGGGCTTCCGCTGAGGCTTCGGCAACACCGTGATCGGTGTGATCGTGTCCGCCGACTGCGCCGGGTTGTCGCTACGAACGAAACCCCTGTGCCGTCCAGCGCTGGGCGGAGGTGCATCGGGCGGCAGCTATTGCTGCGGCGATGGACTCAGGTGAGCTGGCGCGCACAGTGGGGCGAGCTCACGCCGTGCGCAGCAGCGCCGGGCCGACCATCCATCGCAGCGCCCACGTTCCTGCAACGACCTCCAGGCACAGGGCCGTGCCAGGCGAGAACACAACCGCGGCGGGCTCTTCGCGGCCCGTGAGCAAGCGTGTCGCCAGGTGGCCCACAAAGGGTTGATGGCTTACGATCGCGATCCCGTCGTCGTGTGGTTGTTCCAGCCATTCGAGCCACGTTTCGACGGGATCGTCGGGGGCCAGGCCACTGGCTTCGACTGGATGACCCGCCAGCGCCCGGGCGAGGATTTCGGCGGTTTGTCGTGCCCGCAGCTTGGTGCTGTGGTAAACGGACGGGACGGTCACGTCGTGGCTGGACAGGAGCGTGGCCAGCGCTTCCACGTCGGCGCGACCCTCGTCGCTGAGAGGTCGCTCCGGGTTCACTTCCTTGGCGAGTGCGCTGCCGTGCTGGATCAGGTACAGCTTCATGGCACGCCACGCTCCGCGCATCGTTGGTCGGCAACTTCAAGTCTAGCCCTGACGAGCCGATCCGACCGCCCCATGGCACCCCGCATTCCATTGGCGTTCCGCAACCTCACGGTCTCACCCCGTACGCCTTCATCCACTCGAGCGACGCTTCGGTCTGCCCGGACGGTTGGTACTCGAGCGAGACGTAGCCCTCGAAGTCCAGGTTGGCCAGCGCTTCGAGAAGAAACCGGTAGTTGACTTCGCCGGTACCGGGCTCGTGGCGCCCGGGGGAGTCCGCGAGTTGAATGAAGCCGACATACGCCAGGTTCGCCCTGACGGTCTCGATGAGATCGCCTTCGGCGCGCTGCATCTGGAAGAAGTCGTACTGAATTTTCAGGTTCGGGTGGTTCACTTGCGCGAGCAGCGCGCGCGCCTGCGCCGTGGTCGTGAGGGCGTAGCCGGGGTGAGTGACCGGGTTGAGCGGCTCCACCAGCAGCGTGATGCCGGCTTCCGCTGCGTGTTCTGCGGCCCAGCGCAGGTTCTCGACGAGACAACGGTGCTGCTCGCCCGGTGAGAAGTCGTCGCGCAGATACCCCACGGGGCAGTTGAGCTGCCGGCAGCCGAGCGTTCGGGCGGTCGCCACTGTCTCGGATACCCCGGTTCGAAATGTCTCGCACCGATCCGGCCAGCCGGCAATGCCACGCTCTCCGGCGGCCCAATCCCCCCCGGGCAGGTTGAAGTGGACGATTTCCACGCCCTGTGCGTCCTTGGCGTCGGAGATGGCGTCAATGTCCTCGCAGAAGGGGTAGGGGTTGTGGAACTCCACGTAGCGGAAGCCGCATTGCCGGGCGCGGGCGAATCGCTCGAGAAACGGGGCTTCGCGAAAGAGGAAAGTGAGGTTTGCGGCGAACTTGAGCATGGCTGGCATCTCGGTTTTCGGGTTGTCGATTGCCGTGGTCTCGGGAGTGACCTGTCGCCTGGTGCGTTGCAGCCGTCGGTCGCTTCCACGATCGCCTTCTTGTTGACACGGCTTACGGCCGTTGCTTATATGTGATTATGCACATCAAGCGAAAAAATGTTCAAACCCGCTATCGAGGACCCTGGAGATCGGTGCAGTGAGCAACGGCAACACGGAAAAGGATCTGGCGATTCGAGCGGCCTGGTTGTCCTACGTGGGCGGATATACCCAGGCGGAGATCGCCGAGCGGCTCGGTGTTTCGAGGATGAAGGTCCACCGCCTGATTGCCGCGGCCCACGAGCTGGGGGCGGTCAAGGTATTCATCGAAGGCGAACCGGCCGAGCTCATCGCGCTGGAGGACGCGCTCGCCCGCGCATTCGATCTGAGCGTTTGCACCGTCGTGCCGGGGGTGGCCCGCGACGATGGCAATAACCCCTTCGCCAACATCGGCACGGCGGCGGCACGGTTTCTTCGTGGCCGACTGGAGGCGGGATCGGTTCGCACGCTGGGTGTGGGCTGGGGGCGGTCGCTTGCCGAGATGGTGAACCGCCTGCCACAGACGCCCTGCCCGGCGCTTCGCATCGTGCCGGTGCTGGGTAGCGTCACGCGCAAGATGGCGTTGAACCCATACGATGTGGTCCACCGGCTCACCGACGCCACGGGCGGGGAGGGTTACCTGCTGCCCGTGCCCATGTTCGCCGACACCCCCGAGCACCGCCAGATTCTCCTGGAGCAGCGCAGCGTTCGTGACGTCTACGAGCTCGCCAGTGCCGCCGACCTCACCATGGTCGGTGTCGGTGCCGTGCCGCCGCAGGGCCATACCCTGCTGCAGGACCTCGGCGAGGTGAACGAGGAGGAATGCCGTCAACTGCACGAGGCCGGCGCGGAGGCCGAGGTGGTCGGGCAGTTCCTCGACGCCCAGGGGCGACTGGTGGAGACCGCGTTCAACCAGCGCACCCTCGGCCTGGGCCTGGATGTACTCGGCACTCAGGAAGTCATTGCCGTGACCGGCGGCGAGGAAAAGGTCCACGCCACGCTCTCGGTACTGCGTAGCGGGTTGCTGGCCGGTCTGGTTACCGACGAGACGGTGGCCCGGGGCGTGCTCGCGCTGATGGAGGAGGCGGACGCGGAGGAGCCGGTGCGGCAACGACGGACCTGACGATCATCGCGCCCGCCGGCGCGGGCGCGTCACCACGGGAGGAGAGAGACGATGTCCAATAAAGAAGACGAGCTATATCGAGCCTGGCTCGAGCGGCCCATGACCCGGCGGGCCCTGCTCGACAAGGCGCGCGAGCTCGGTATCGCCGGCGTGAGCGCCGGATTCCTGATGAACACGATCGGCACTCGTGCGCTCGCGGCGAGTGATTCGTTCAACTGGCAGCGCCACAAGGGCAAGACCGTGCGCCTGCTGCTGAACAAGCACCCCTACGCCGATACGCTCATCGCCAATCTGGAAAACTTCAAGAAGCTCACGGGCATGAACGTGGAGTACGACATCTTCCCGGAGGATGTCTACTTCGACAAGGTGACCTCGGCGCTTACCAGCGGCTCGTCCCAGTACGACGTGTTCATGACCGGGGCCTACCAGACCTGGCAGTACGGACCCGCCGGCTGGCTGGTGGACGTCAACGAGTTCATCCGTGACCCGGCCGAAACCGCAAACACCTTCCGCTGGGACGATGTCCTGCCCAACCTGCGCGCTTCCACCGCCTGGAGCGGCAAGGTCGGTGACCCGCTGGGCGGACCGGACTCGAAGCAGTGGGCCATGCCCCTGGGCTTCGAGCTCTACAGCCTGTCCTACAACAAGGCCATGCTCGACAAGGCCGGAATCGCGCCCCCGGAGAACCTGCCCGATCTTGTGGACAAGGCCAAGGCGCTCAAGAGCAAGATCGACGGCGCCTACGGGATCGGCGTTCGCGGCAGCCGCAGTTGGGCGACGATCCATCCGGGCTACCTCTCCGGCTATACGAACTACGGCGGTCGAGACTTCGTCATGGAGGACGGCAAGCTTCGCCCGGCCATGAACAGCCCCGAGGCCAAAGCGTTCACCCGGCTGTGGATCGACATGATCCAGAAGGCCGGCCCTACCGACTGGACTTCGTATACCTGGTACGAGGTGGGTAACGACCTCGGTGCCGGCACCTCGGCGATGATGTACGACGCCGACATCATCGGCTTTTTCCAGGAACAGGGCAGCAAGCAGGCCGGCAATATCGCCTACCAGCCATTCGCGGCCAATCCGGAGGCCACGGACCCTACATCCAACGTGTGGATCTGGTCGCTCGCCATGAGCAACTTCGCCCGCGACAAGTCGGCGGCCTGGTACTTCCTGCAGTGGGCCACCGGTTCGGACGTGCTGCTCCATGGGGCGACCGAGGGGCAGGTGGTGGATCCGGTGCGGCGTTCCGTGGCGGAGAGCCCGGGGTTCCAGGAGCGCATGCAGGCGAGCTATCTGGAGCAGTACCGCCGCACTGTCGGTCAGGCGAAGATCTATTTCACCCCCCAGCCGCTGTTTTTCAACGTCACCACTCAGTGGGCAGCGCAGCTTCAGAAGATGTACGCGGGCCAGATCAGCGTCGACGAGGGCCTGGACCAGCTCGCCGAGCGGGTGAGCCGGCAACTGGAAAGCATCGGCCTGACCTAGGCCGCAAGGCGATGTGGTCGCGGGTCGCGGGCGCCCTGAGCCAGCGCCTGCGACCCGCCCCGAACCCGATTCCGGAGGAGGAGACTCATGGTGTCCAACGCCAGCGCGGCGGCACAAGCAGCACAGGTGCGCGGGAGTCCCGCCATGCGCCGTGCCATTCCCTACCTGCTCAGTCTGCCGGCGCTGCTCGCAACAGCGGGCGTTCTGGTGCCGTTTCTAACGGCCGTGTGGTATTCGCTGCAGAGCTATAACCTCGCCTTTCCCCAGGGGCGTGCATTCATCTGGTTCGAGAACTACCTGACACTGTTCGCGAGTGCGGACTTCTGGCACACGGTGGCCGTGACGCTCACCTACACCGTCTCCACGGTAGGGCTGGAGTTGCTGCTCGGTCTCGCCGTGGCATTGCTGCTGCAGCGCCGGACACTCGTCAATGACGTCATGAGCGTGCTGCTGGTGCTGCCGCTGATGGTTGCCCCGGCCATCGCCAGCCTCATGTGGAAGCTCATGACCAATGCCAACTTCGGCATTCTCAATTACCTGCTGACCTTCGTGGGCGTTCAGGACTTCCCGTGGGCCACGTCCCCGGCGACGGCAATGTTCACCGTGGTGTTGGTCGATGTCTGGGTGTTCACGCCGTTCTTCAGCATCCTGCTGCTGGCGGGCCTGCGCGGCCTGCCCAAGGAGCCGTTCGAGGCAGCGGCGCTGGATGGGGTGCCGGCGTCATTCGTGTTCTTCCGGGTGACGCTGCCGATGCTGATGCCTTACATCATGACGGCGGTGCTCTTCCGGATGTTCGACAGCATCCAGCAGTTCGACATCCCCTACGCCATGACCCAGGGCGGCCCCGGCGATGCGCTCATGGTCTTCCAGGTACGTGCCTATCTCGAGGCATTCACGTACACGAGCCTGGGCCGTTCCGCGGCGATTCTCATGGTGCTCTGGGCCATCACCTATTTCCTCAGCCAGGTCATGATCAAGCACTGGCTGCGCCTGCGCGAGCGCATGAGCGGTGCCTGAGGAGGGAGACATGTTGTTGCGAACCGTTTTGCGGGGATGTGCCCTGGCAGTCGTGGGCGCGTTCTTTCTATTCCCCATCTTCTGGGTTCTGATGATGTCGTTCATGACCAATGCCGACATCCTGCGCAGCCCGCCCAGCCTGGTCTTCGAGCCCACGCTGGCGAACTACGCGAGCCTGATCACCGGCAATCTGACGAGCAGCGTCGGCGCCCTGGACGTGGACTATATGCGCAACCTGTTCAACAGCTTCGTCCTCGCCAGCGGCTCAGTGGCGCTGTCGCTGGTGCTCGCGGTGCCGGCCGCGTACGCCTTCGCGCGTTTTCGTTTCCGCATGGGTGAGGACATCGCGTTCACGATCCTGAGCTTCAAGTTCGCGCCACCGCTGCTCGTGCTCATCCCGCTACTGATCATCTTCCGCGAGATCGGGCTCGCCGATACCTATGTCGGGCTCATCTGGGTCTATCAGCTCATCACGCTGCCGCTGGTGCTGTGGATCGTGCGCGGCTACTTCGAGGATATCAGCGAGGACGTCGAGGCCGCTTATCGCCTGGACGGCCATTCCTGGTGGCGGACGTTCACGCGCATCGCGTTGCCGCTGGCGCGCCCGGGGATCGCTTCCGCGGGGCTGCTCGCCTTCATCTTCGCCTGGAACAATTTCATTTTCGCGCTGGTGCTCGGCTCCTCGCGGGTGCAACCGGTGACCGTCGGGGCGCTGAACTTCGTGACCGCCTCGGGAATTCAGTACGGCCAGATTGCCGCGGCGCTGGTGCTATCCATCCTGCCGACGCTCGCCGTGGCGCTGTATGCCCAGCGTTTCCTCGTGCAGGGCCTCAGCCTCGGTGCCGTAAAGGGGTGAAGCGATGACCTATATCCAGATCGAGAATCTGTCCAAGCGCCTCGGCGGCGAGCAGGCGGTGGACGACCTCAGCCTAAGTCTCGGGCGCGGCGAGTTCATGGTGATTTTCGGGCCCTCGGGCTGTGGCAAGACCTCGCTGCTGCGGTTGATCGCCGGCGTCCACTCTGCCGATGAGGGCACGCTGCGCATCGGCGGCGAGACGGTCAATGACCTAGAGCCCGAGCACCGGGGCGTGGCCATGGCGTTCCAGAGCTTTGCGCTCTACCCGCATTTCAGCGCCTACGAGAACATCGCCAGCCCGCTGCGGGCCGGGCGTGTCGGCGAGGCGGAGATACGCCGGCGCGTCGAGGAGGTGGCGGGCATGCTGCGCATCGCTCACGTGCTCGATCATAAGCCCGGCGAGCTCTCCAACGGGCAGAAGCAGCGGACGTCGCTTGCGCGAAGCCTTATCGCCCGGCCGCGTGTGCTGCTGCTGGACGATCCGCTGCGCAACGTCGACGCCAAACTGCGTTATGAGATGCGCATCGAGTTGCCCGAAGTGCTGCGCCGATTCGAGACCACCGTCATCTACGTCACCCAGGACTTCAAGGAAGCCATGGCCCTGGGCGATCGTGTGGCGGTGATGATCGACGGCGCCATCCGGCAGGTCGGTACCCCCGCCTCCATCTACCGCGAGCCCTCGGACACGCGCGTGGCGCAGCTCTTCGGCGATCCGCCGATCAATCTGGTCAGGGTGCGGCCGCGACGGGACGATGACGGTGACATTCGCGTCGATCTCGGAGGCCACCCTCTGGTGGCCCCCACCTGTCCGGACGGCTTCCTCGGCCGGGAGTGCGTGCTCGGTATTCGCCCGGAAGACGTTCATTTCCTGGATGTCGCGCAGCCGGAGGCCATTCCGGTGACCCTCGAAGCCGTCATGCCGCTCAACGTGCGTACCGCCCTTCTGGTCAGGACACCGGAGGCGCTCGAGCTGACGGCCTCGGCCTGGGATATCCGCGAGGACCTCAGCCGTGCCAGCGCGGCCTCCGTGCACGTGGATCTCGGCCAGGCGGTGTATTTCGAGTGCGACCAGGGTACGCGCTGCGCGTCCTGACGCGCTCAGAGGAGGAGAGTCTGCACCATGTCGAGTGTGAGCATAGACAACGTCAACAAGGTATTCGGTACCAGCAAGGGCAATGGCGTCCACGCTGTGCGCGATCTGTCCATGGGCATCGATGATGGCGAGATCATCGCGCTGCTGGGCAGCTCCGGCTGCGGCAAGTCGTCGACGCTGCGCATGATCGCCGGATTCGAAACCGTCACCGACGGCGAGATTCGTGTCGGCGAGCGCCTGATCAATCGCCTGCCGCCGGCCGAGCGCAACGTGGCCATGGCCTTCGAGGCCTACGCGCTGTATCCGCCGCTCACGGTGGAGAAGAACATTGCGTTCGCGCTGGTGCGCAACCGGGAACCCCGTAGTGTCGTCGACCGCAAGGTCCGCGAAATTGCCGAGCGCCTGGAGATCACCGATATTCTCGAGCGCTATCCGGCCGGGCTGTCCGGCGGACAACAGCAGCGGGTCAGCCTTGCCCGGGCGTTGATCCGCCCTGCCGAGCTTTATCTGCTCGACGAGCCCATGTCCCAGCTCGAGCCACAGCTGCGCGCGACCCTGCGCGGACGCATCAAGGAGTACCTTCTGGAGCACCGGCTGACGACGGTGTTCGTGACCCACGATCAAACCGAGGCGATCGCGCTCGCGGATCGAATCGCGGTCATGGACGGCGGCGTACTCCAGCAATTCGGCACGCCCAAGGCGCTCGAAGACCGTCCCGCGAACCTGTTCGTCGCCTCTTTCATCGGCGAGCCGCCCATGAATCTGCTTTCCGGCCGGGTGGCCGAGTCTGCTGACGGTCTGGCAATCGACATCGATAGCGAGGGGGCGGACGAGCCCGCGTGCCTGAAGTTCCCCGACAGCCCCGAGACGCGGCGCATGGGAGAGGGGCTGGCGCCGGGACAGGGCGTCACCGTGGGCATACGAGCGCATCGCATGACCGTGGGGGCTGACGATCCGGCGGGTGGGGCCGCCGGTCGACTGACTGCTGAAGTAACGTCCAACCAGTGGCTGGGTGATCAGAGCCACTTGGGGCTCTCGCTCAATGGCAAACGGATTTTCGCGGTGAGCCGCCTCCCTCTGGATGTGCGGTTGAGCGATCGTGTCACCCTGTCCTGGCCGGTGGCGCATCTGCACGTGTTCGACGCCGGGTCGACCCGGGCCCTGTTCCATGGCGGCGACCCTGCGGGGGAGGAGGTTCCCCGTGGCTGATGACGTGATCGTCGGACTGGACGCAGGGACTTCCGTCATCAAGGCGGTGGCGTTCGACCTGGCCGGCTACCAGGTCGCCAAGGCGGTCTGTGACAACGAGCTCCACTACACCGGCGATGGCGGCGTCGAGCAGGACCCGGGCCGCACCTGGACTGCAGCCGCCGAAACCCTGCGCACGCTCGCCGCAGAGGTTCCCGGCCTTGTCGAGCGTGTCTCGGCGGTGGCAATTACCGGCCAGGGGGATGGGACCTGGCTCCTGGACGCCGAGGGTCAGCCCGTGGGGCGGAGCATGCTCTGGCTCGATGCCCGCTCCAGCGACATCGTCTCGCGCTGGCGCAACTCGTCGGTGGGACCGACCACTTACGCCAGTACCGGCACCGGGCTCAACCAGTCCGCGCAGAGCGGCCAGCTCAAGTGGCTGAGCGAGCACCAGCCGCAGCGGCTTGCGCGCGCGGCCACCATCTGCCACTGCAAGGACTGGCTGTACCATTGTCTTACCGGCGAGCGGGCTACCGATCCGGCCGAGGCCGTCTGGACATTCGGCAGCTATCAGCGGCGCGACTACGACGATGCGGTGCTGGAGGCATTCGGGCTTTCCGCCTACCGGCGGCTGTTGCCGCCGATCGTCGACGGTACCCGAGAGTACGCGGCGCTGCATCGGCGGGCAGCCGCCGAAACGGGGCTGAAGGCGGGCACGCCGGTGGTTCTCGCGCCCGTGGACATGCTCGCCACCGGTTTGGGGGCTGGCGTTTACGACCCACACCGTCGCGTCGCCTGCAGCATTGTCGGCAGCACGGGCGCTCACCTGTATGTGCGTCATCGTGAGTCGGACATCGTCCTGCACGACCAGGCGAGTTACACCATGCCGTTCGTGGCGCCGGGAACATGGTTGCAGCTCGCCTCCAACATGGCGGCGACGCTCAACATCGACTGGTTCGTCGACGGGCTCAATGCGTTGTTCGAGGCGGTGGGGCAGCCGGCGGTCGACCGCACGCAGCTACTCGGCCGGGTGGACGCCGCGCTCGCCCGTGTGCCCCCCGGGCGTCTGATCTACCACCCGTTCATCTGCACCAACGGTGAGCGCGGCCCGTTCGTCAATCCCCAGGCGCGCGCACAGTTCCTCGGTCTGGACGCGGATACGACCCAACTCGACATGGCGCGGGCGATCTACGAGGGCATCGCCTTCGCTGCGCGGGACTGCTATGCGGCGCTCGACGCGGCGCCGGAGGAGGTGCGCATCACCGGTGGAGGCGCCCAGAGTGCCACCCTCGCCGGGATATTGGCTTCGGTGCTCGGCGTGCCGGTGCGGCCGTTGGTGCGGGAAGAGGCAGGGGCCGCCGGCGCCGCCATGGTGGCGACCCTGGCGCTCGGTCACTATTCCCGCCTCGAGGACGTCTGTGCGCAGTGGGTCACGCCGCACCTGGCAGCGTGTGTATCGCCCGACCCCGCGCTGCAACAGGTCTACGAGCGTCTGTTTCCCGTCTATCGCGATGCCTATGCGCACAGCGACGAATTCTGGCGCGCGTTTCACGCCGCCGGTAATCCGTCGACGCCGCGGACGGCGTTTGCCGACGTACGTGACCCCGCGACCGAGACGAAATAGGAGAGAACCGGTGAGTGCTGCCGATCATCAGACCAACGCTGCCGCGCCATTGTTCGACATGGTGGTCATCGGAGCGGGCGTGAACGGAGCCGGCATTGCCCGCGACGCCGCCGGGCGAGGGTTGTCCGTTCTGCTCTGTGACAAGGAGGATCTCGCCTACGGCACCTCCTCGCGCAGCGGCAAGCTCGTCCATGGTGGGTTGCGATACCTCGAATACTACGAGTTCCGCCTGGTCCGCGAGGCATTGAAGGAACGCGAAGTCCTTCTCGAGAACGCCCCGCACATCATCTGGCCGATGCGTTTCGTGTTGCCGCACAATGCGGACCTGCGGCCGGCGTGGATGATACGCGCCGGCCTGTTCCTCTACGACCACCTGGGCGGTCGCCGGCGCCTGCCCGGCAGCCGGGGCCTCGATCTGACCGCCTGCCCCGAGGGAAAGCCCCTCCAGTCCGGCTACCACAAGGGCTTCGAGTACTCCGATTGCTGGGTGGACGACTCGCGCCTGGTAGTCTTCAACGCCATGGATGCACGTCGCTACGGTGCCGAGGTGTATCCGCGCACCAGTTGCGAGCACGCCCGTCGCGACGATGGCGAATGGCTCGTCACGCTTCGAGAGGCGGGGACCGGCTTTCGGCGGGACGTGCGTGCCCGCGCCCTCGTCAACGCCGCCGGACCCTGGGTGGACCGGGTGCTGCAGGGGGCGCTGGAGCAGGGCGGCGGGGATCGCGTGCGCCTGGTCAAGGGCAGCCATATAGTCGTGCCGAAGCCGTACGTCGGCGAACAGGCCTATCTGCTGCAGAACAGCGACAAGCGCGTCATCTTCGTCAACCCGTACGAAGGTGACAAGCTGCTCATCGGCACCACTGATATCGTCTACGAAGGCGACCCCGATGAGGTGTCCATCGACCGAGAAGAAGTCGAATACCTCTGTGGGGTGGTCAGCCGCTATTTCCACACACCAATCACCCCGGATGACGTAGTCTCTGCATTCTCCGGCATTCGGCCGCTGTTCGATGACCGGGCGGAAAACCCGTCCGCCGTGACCCGGGATTACGTCTTCGATATCGCCGATGACGGTGGGCGAGCACCGCTGCTGTCCGTATTCGGTGGCAAGATCACCACCTACCGGCGACTTGCCGAGCACGCCATGGAGCGGCTCAAACCCTATTTCCCGGATCTGGGCGAGGCCTGGACCGGTGCCCGCCATCTGCCCGGCGGCGATATCGCCGACGCGGACTTCGATACGTACTTCGAGGGCCTGGAGCAATGTTTCCCGTGGGTGCCGGCGAGCATGCTGCGTCGCCTCGCCCGTGCCTATGGGACCATTACCGAGCGACTGCTCGCCGGGGCCGGCAGTCTGGCGGATCTGGGCCGGCATTTTGGCGCGGATCTCTACGAGCGGGAGCTGCGCTACCTCATCGATGACGAGTGGGCGGCGAACGCCGACGATGTGGCCTGGCGGCGCACCAAGCTCGGGTTGCGGCTGTCCGACGAAGAGCTCGCGGCCATTGATGCGTGGATCGCGGACGAGTACGGGCTCACGGTAGCCAGGTCGTCCGCGGGAGAGCGCTGATCCATTCGCCGCCGCCCGGTTTTCCGGTCGGCGGCTCGGGTCAGTCGCTCAGTGTTCGTCGTTGCCCCGCGTGGCGTCGTCGAGCTTGATGATGGAGTGAGCGTTGGTCGCGCTGGTGGCGAGGGTATTGACGACGCCGCTGCGCAGCGCGCCAAGTATCGAAGGGGCTTTCGTGTTCTCGCTGGCGATGGCGATGGCGTCGGGAATACGGGCGAGGTCCGCGGCGGACAGGCCGACGATGCGATCCTGGATCGGCTCCGCGGCGGGCCGTCCGTAGATGTCGATGAAGTTGTAACCCATGATATCGCCGATGGTGCCGGACAATCGGGCCTCGGAGATCTCCTGGGGGGAGAACCAGCCCATACGGACCATGTTGCTGTCCTCGCTGAGGTCGCCGACTCCGATCAGCGCCATGTCAGCGCGCCGTGCCCGGTCGAGGGTCTGCTTGACCGTGTCGTTGCGGATGAGCGCGGCGCGCAGCTCTCTGTCTTCCACCAACGCCGGCGCATACAGGGTCTCGCTTTCGCCGCCGAAGCAAGCGGCGAGGCGGCGGCAGATATGGTCGGGGTTCATGTACTCGCCGGCACGCAGCGAGCCGCCGATGGCGCAGACGAACACGCAGCTCTTCTGTTCCGGGTCGAAGACGTTGTCGGCGACCGCGCCCACGTTTCGCCCCATGCCCACTGCGACGATGCTGCCGTCGTTGAGGCTGCGATTGAGGTGATTGGCCACCAGGCTCGCCACCGACGCCCGTTGCACGTCCGGATCCTTGTGATCGATGGCGATGAGTGCCCGGTCGAGGCCGAAGCGTTGCATCAGCTCACGCTCGAGCTCGGCGCTTACCCCGGGGTGGTGGCGCACCCGCACCTCGACGATGCCCTCGTCGTGAGCGCGTCGGATCAACCGCCCGACCTTGGGTCGGGAGAGGTCGAGCCGATGGGAGATCTCCTCCTGGGTGAGGTTCTCCACGTAGTAGAGCACAGCGATCTCGGTGAGCAGATCGATGTCCGTGTTGCGCTGGCTGGGCTGAGGCTTCATGGGCGCTCAATCGGTTGCTCGGGTACTGCGCCCGCCGGGGGCGGACGTGAATGGCGATTCTCGGCGGTATCCCGATAGCAGGCAAGAAGGCAGCCGCGCACAAGCGCGGCGGCAATGGAGGGAGCTCGGTTGCGGATCGCTATCCGGTGCTCATCGTGCACGACGGAAGGCGGGAGAGCGTGCTCTCCCGTGCCGCTTCCGCCGGATCATGCTGTGCTTCATCCGTTCCGTGTGGTCTGGGTGCGAGCCGGCCCTGTTACAACAACGCGCGCACGTGCTCCCGCAATGTGGCGGTGTCGGCGTGAAACCGCCGGATGCCCTCCGCGAGCTTCTCCGTGGCCATCGCGTCCTCATTGAGCAGCCAGCGGAAGTTCGGCTCGCTGACGTCGAGGGCCTCGACCTCGCCCCCCATATCCGGGTAAAGCCGGCGTGGCACCTCGCCCCCGCTGGCGCGGAGCTCGTCGAGGAGCTGTGGAGAGATGGTGAGGCGGTCGCAGCCGGCGAGCGCTTCCACCTGGCCGGTGGTGCGGAATGATGCGGCCATGACGACGGTCTGGTGACCGTATGCCTTGAAGTACTCGTAAATGCGTTTCACCGACTGGACGCCCGGATCGTCATCAGGTGCGTAGTCCTCACCGGTCGCCGCCTTGTACCAGTCGGTGATGCGTCCGACGAACGGCGAGACCAGGAACGCGCCTGCTTCCGCACAGGCCACGGCCTGGGCCAGCGAGAAGATGAGCGTCATGTTGCAGTTGATGCCCTCGCGCTGGAGTACCCGGGCAGCCTGAATGCCCTCCCAGGTGGCGGCGATCTTGATCAGCACGCGCTGCGGGTCGACGTCGCGTTCGCGGTAGAGCTCGATGAGTTGCCGTGCCTTGTCGATCGTACCCTGGGTGTCGAAGGACAGGGCGGCATCCACTTCGGTGGATACATAGCCGGGTACCAGCCGTAGCAGCTCGCTGCCGAAGTTCACCGCCAGGCGGTCGAGTACCGCCTCGACATCGCGGTCGCGCGTTCCGGCTCGGTCCCGGCCCCAGTCCACCGCGTCGTCCACCAGGTCCCGGTAGGCGTCCATGTGAACAGCCTTGAGCAGCAACGACGGGTTGGTCGTGCAGTCCTGCGGGCGGAATCGCTCGATGAGTTCGATTTCCCCCGTGTCGGCGACTATCGTGCTGAGCTTCGAGAGGTTGTCGAGTCGTGTCGTCATAGGGCGCTCGCGTTCGCTCGATCGTCGTGTGTGTCAGGCGCGGTGCTCGCTGGCCCGCCCTTGTTCGTAGGCCTTGATTCGCTCGACTTTCGCCGTCGACCCGCCGCCCTGGAAATCCGAGGCCAGAAAGGTTTCCACGATGGCTTTCGCGAGCTCCGGGCCGACGACCCGGGAGCCCAGCGTCACGATCTGGGCGTCGTTGCTCATGCGCGCGCGCTGTGCGGAGTAGGTGTCGTGGGCCTGGGCGGCGCGAATGCCCGGAACCTTGTTCGCTGCCATGGCGACGCCGATGCCCGTGCCGCAGATCAGCACGCCCAGCCGGTCGCGGCCCTCGACGATGGATTCAGCCACCTTCACGGCGATATCCGGGTAGAGCACGGTCTCGCCGTGTTTGATGCCGAAGTCGTCCACGCTGTAACCGAGGTCGGCGATGTGCTCGCAAAGGGCGTCCTTGAGCTCCACGGCCGCGTCGTCGCAGCCGATAGCGATGGAAATCCGCTCAGTCATCTTCCTGCTACCTCTCGCTCCAGTGGGTAAGTGCCGCACTGTGTGTGACCATTTGATCCAACAATGATCATATGATCATTAGTTGAGCGCGAGTTCAGTCGCCTTGTCAATGTCAGTCGTCGGTTTTAGGTGCGGTGACCGTTCAGAAATGGACGAAGCCTTGGGCGCAGTCCGGTGCATCTCGTGGTTTTGTGGCTTACGGTCAGCAGGTTGATGGCGGGCCTGGCTGTCAGGTTTCGACGCGTGCTCAAACGCTGGTGGATCGATCAAATGATCTTTGGTTTGACATTCGTTCACACGGTTGGATACTGGGGCCACCGCTGGCCAAGGCCTCGGCCCCGCCGGCATCAACCAAGAATGGACCGACAGCTATGACAACCCGAAGCGAACGTGCCAACGCGATCCGCGCCCTGGCCATGGACGCTGTCCAGCGGGCCCAGTCCGGGCATCCGGGCGCGCCCATGGGGAT